>JAVEYW010000009.1 GCA_034003325.1 Desulfobacterales bacterium | reverse complement strand
GCTTTACATCGGAGCCGACCAGTTCCTTGGCATCGTCGCTCAACTCATATCGTTCCCGGCTGCCGTCCTCGTTTTCAAAATCATAAAACGCCGTACCTCTCGCAAACGCGCCGAAATGTTTACTCTTCAGCTCAAGGTCGGAAATAATCTTGAACATGTTATTGAAAATGCCCTTGTCATAGTTCAGATTGCCGTCATCAGCGTTGGGGTTGACATTGGTGCCGCCGGCCGAAATATCGATGATGGATTCATCCTGATCCTGAACACGATACTGCAGGCTATAGGATAAGGTGGTGTCAAAGCTGGCGGTAAAATCTTCACTCTGATACAACTGCAGCGCACTGACCTGCGCGGGTTGGAAACAACAGCAAAGCATACCGGCGACAACAACAATCAAGCGCAACCGTTTTTTACAACTTTCCCCAAAGATAATAAAATTCATACTGTTTTCCTTTTCTTTGTCTCTGTACCTTCGTTAACGTCAATCATCCTTGATAATGATCGAAGCCGTATTTCTAGTAATTCTTTTCGATGAATTTTGTTTTTTTGGTGGATCTTTCAAGGGTATTGGGCTTGAGCCATGTAATCGCCGGTCTAAATTTTAAAACGGTGTGCATTTTTTCCACAACTTCGGATTCCAGCGCCGATAGATCAGCTTTGTCTATATCCGCGCCATATTCTATTTTAAGCTTCAGTGGTGGCACGACCCGTGGGGGTTTTTCACTCAATACAATACGAAACGCACCGCTGACACGCGGCACAAAGCTGTTGATTACCCCCTGTATTCCCGCCGGATAAACCGGCACACCCTTTACTTTCAACATGTCATCCGCTCGCCCGACGATCTTGTACCGAAATCCGCTTCTTCCGCACGGGCAAGGATCTGTGAAAACCTGGTGGATATCATTCAAGGTAAATCTGAGATTCGTAAAAAAGATCGTTGACATGGGATCCAGAGGCGTGAATACGGCGATCCCCTTTGCACCATGCGCTAAGGGGATAGATTCGTGGGTTTCCGGATCTACCAGCTCATAATAGCAATAATCGTCGGCAATCCAGTGCATTCCCTGGTACTCCGGGTAATCGCAGGAGCACCCGTACCCGGCACCGATATCAAAGACTTTGGCTCCGTATTCCCGTTCAAGCTGGACCCTGACCTCCGGAATTCCGGCGCCCGGCTCCGCCCCCAAGGCCAATATCTTAATCCCAAGACTGCTCACCGGCGCGCCCAACACCTTCGGCGCCCGTTCGATCAGATGAATGGCCAGGGACGGTGTCCCTGCAAATGCATTAATTTTGAACAACCGCATAAGGGTTAAAATCCGCTCCGTCCCGGCTTCAGCACCGATGGGATAAATGGTCACGCCCGGCAATTTTCGATAAAAAAAGACATGTGGAATACCGGCGGCATGCATACTCAACCCGAAGCAAACCGCAAGCTTTGTTCCCGGCCGCATGCCGACCCGCCAGCCGATTCTGCCAAATAACTCGGACATCAGATCCGTCGTCTCATGAAAAACCGGATAGGGGGTCGGAATTCCGGTAGTACCGGAGGTGGTTGTCATAAAGTGAAGCTTTTCGATTCTCTTTTTCCCGAGCAAATTCTCATTGACCAAATCCATATCCGGAATATCGTTTCCTTTAAGAATCGACTTTTCATAGACCTCCCGATACTCGGGTTGACCGACAAATGGAATTTTAGCGGAAAAATCATCAAAAGAATTAATGTCTTCCGGTGTTATCCCGGCGAGGTCCATCCGATTTCTGTCAAAAGGAACATGATCATAAAAAAATCGAACGGTATTTTTTAACCGCTTCCACTGAATCTCCTTAATTTGCGGTGAATTCAGTAACGGTTCAACTTCCATATTATAGTATTTTCGATTCCCTTCACTCATTATTTACCCTCCAGCTTCGGTAAGAATAATTTTTTCTCCGGATATTCTGTCTATTATCGTTTGAAAATATGTAATGTCATGGAGGCCGCGTCGATCCCAAGAATCCCCCCGCCATTATGAGTCATCCCGATTTTTGGATGATTAGGGACTTGACGTTTTCCGGCCCGCTGCCTTAATTGGGTTACAATTTCATAAATCTGCCCACAGCCGGTCGCTGCAATGGGATGGCCTTTGGTGGCCAATCCTCCCGATGAATTTGAAGGCATCCGTCCGTCAAGATCAAAAGCCCCATTGTCAATCCAATGTCCGGCCTCTTCGCCCGGGCAGAGTCCCAATTCGATTAGGAACATAATCTCACAGGGGGAGGTGGCATCATGAATCTCGACCATATCAATATCTTTAGGACCCACACCGGCCATTTTATATACCTGGGGCGCCAGGCGCTTGGTGATAGAATCCTCTTTGTCATATGTCAGCTTCCCGCTGCCTGCCACGGATGCCGCGACCCATACAGGATGCGTCGTATATTTGGCCACTTCGGATTTGGCGCAAAGAATTGCGGCGGCGGATCCATCACACACCGGCGAGCACATCATTCGCGTTAAGGGAAACACAACGTCGCCCGAGTTTAACACCTCTTCAGTGGACACTTCTTTCTGATACTGCGCATGCGGGTTCAGGGCTCCGTTTTTATGTGATTTTACCGCCAGTTTGGCAAAATGTTGCTGCGTCAACCCATATCGATCCATATATCCCTTAATTAAAAAAGCATACATATCCATGAAAATGCTTCTTTTTTCTCCAGCCCCTTCCTTGAAAATTTTCTCTCCGGTCTTAAAATGCTTTTCCGCTTCCTTAAAAAATTCAATGCCATTTTCAATATCAAACGCTGTCCCCAATGCATTGAAAGATTTCTGCTTGTCCACATCATAGAGCTTCTCGTAGCCGGTCACCAACACACAGTCATACATACCGCCTGCCACCGCCATATAGGCCAGGTTGAACGCTGAAGAAGAGCTGGCACATGCGCTTTCCACATTGTAGATGGGGATGGAATCTATACCCATCGCGCTTAGTGTCACCTGACCGCGAATCATCTCCTGGCCGGTCATTAACCCCCCTACCGCATTTGCCATAAATGCCGCTTGAATATTTTTCTTTTCAACACCGGCATCTGCCATGGCGCCCTTCACCGATGCGTAAACCAGGGACTTTATTCCCTTATCTATATACTTTCCGAATCGAGTCATATCAGTGCCGATTACAGCCACTTCTCTCATTTTAATCTCCCTTTCATATTGATAATCCGGCATACTTTTCAATTTGGGTGCTGCAAAGACGACCAAGCGCACCATGCTACCATCGAAACCTGTCATTACTCTTCAGGAAATACGCTCACACTTTCTCTCTGCGAACGCTTTGCTGCGTTCCGAAAGTCGCTTTATTTGCAGGCTAAACATTCTTATTGGGATACCGTATCATGTCAATGCAAGGTTTACGCCAATTTTATAGTGTTTTTTTTATCTTATATTTCCGTTAGTTTAATATTGATACCCCCAATAAAATCCTTATTTGGAATTTTAATTATCCCAATATGGATATTCATGTTGACCTCCTCCTGTTTTATGCCTATAAAAGGGCGACAAAATGATGTTACAAGACTTATCCTTAGTCGCCAGGCTCGGAGGACCCAATCAATGGCTTCAATTGTGAATCAGTTTAATGACAATATATTGGAAGTATCCCGCCTTGAGCGCGAGCTGGTTGATAAGGAATTTAAAAGCGGGAACCGTCAGGCCGCATGGGACCGATTATACCAGGCCGTACTTCGTCTTCTGCCCAGGTTGAATACCCCTGAATACGACACGGCGCTGATCAACGCCGTATTGGAAATATCCAATATCAGCATTGTTCTGGGGAAGGGATTTGGTGATTTAATCCAACTGCTTCAGACCGCCCAGCAGGCAGCACAGCGAATCGGTGACCGCCGATCCCACGCGATGATCAATTTCCACCTCGGCAGACTTCACCATTTTGGTGGAAATCGCCTAAAAGCGTTGGAGCTTTTTGCACTGGGTAAAGTGGCGGTAGAGGAACTGAACGATGAGGACATCATTGATTTGGCATCCGAGTTTATCGGGTTTTACTTTTTCTTTCAGGGCTCATTTCGGGAGGCCCAGCCCTATTTCGAACGTGCCGCGCATAGCTATGAAACGGAAAGCTCACATCGTGTGATCAACCCCTCCGGAACATTCTGGCTTAGCTATTGTTATGCCTATCTGGGTGAATTCCACAGGGCTATCGGAACCGCTGATTACTATCGCCGGCTGGCACTGGATCGCGCCGATACGGATCTGGCGACAACCCTTCAGGCAACTCTGGGCGTCATACTTTCAATGATCAGAAGAAGCGAAGAGGCGTCCTATCATCTCACGGCGGCACATAAAAATGCGGAATCCACCCATAACATGCTCGCACTTTATTTCGCAAAAGGCGGCCGCGCTTTCAATGAGTTTCAAGCTGGAAACCTAACCCACGCCCGTGATTTAATTGAAGACGCCATCAAAACCGGCATTGAATTTGGACTGAACCGTCTCTACTCAACCCCCTTAACCCTCGAACTCTTATTCCAGATTCACTTTCAAAAGATCCCCGCGGTTCAGCAGTTTGATTTTCAAAGAGAGTACCAGCGCGCATTGTCGTATCCTAATTTTCATCTCCGTGGGGTGGCGTTGCGGCTAAAAGCCATTGAAACCGTCGCCAATAACGGAGATTTAAAATCAACCGTCGAGCCGGCCCTATTATTGAGCGAAGAAAACCTAAAACGCAGCGGAGACCCTATTCAGTTAGCCAAAACATATCTTGAAATGGTTCGCCTCTACTTAAAGATGAAGGACCTCGAAAAAGCCCGTGAGCTGGCCAGAAAAGCCTGGAAATCCTTATCCGGATACGCGGATGTTTTTTACCCTGATGATTTGCGCCCCCTGCTATCAGGGGAAACCGTTGTTTCGTCCGGTAATAAAAAAGACAAGGCATTGCTTGCCTCATTTATGGAGATGATAAAAGAGCTGGTGCCGACAACGGATGTCACCACCCTGTTAAACCAAACCGTAGCGGCAACCAACCGGTTTTTCAAGGCCGAGCGGGGGGCACTGTTCTGGTTTAACGACCAGCAGCCCAATAAAGCCCCTGAGTTGCGCGGCTCTCACAACATCTCGCATTCAGACGTTCAGTCCGAGAAGTTTCGATCCAGTCTGACACTTGTGTTTAAAGTATATCATGAAAAGAAACCGCGAATCGTGCGAAAAAATGCTCCCTCTTTTGACGGAGGCGTCGCCACAAAGGCCATCCTTTGTGTACCGATTAAAGTGGAAGAGCAGGTGCAGGGGGTTTTGTATCATGACAACTCTTATATGGAAGACTGCTTTGACGATTACGGCAAATCCGAGTTGGTCTTGATTGCCAATTCTTTAAATGATTATTTAATGGGCATTGAAAATCTGAAAAAAACGATGGATGCAAACGCCATCATCGCAATGACCGAGCTGGGCCTCTCGGACACCACGCAAATCATCACATGCAGCCCAACAATGCAAACCATCCTGGACCAGACCACTCAAATTGCGGAGACGGACAGTACCATCCTGATATTGGGAGAAACTGGCGTCGGCAAAGAGCTTATGGCCAAACGAATTTATACAATGAGCGCCCGAAAGGACAAGCCGTTTGTTATTCTGGACCCGACAACCATTTCCGAGAACCTGCTCGAAAGCGAACTTTTCGGGCATGAAAAAGGGGCGTTTACCGGGGCGGATCGTCAAAAAAAAGGCCGGCTTGAACTGGCTGACCAGGGGACGCTGTTCATCGATGAAATAGGAGAAATACCCAAATCCGCTCAAGTCAAATTTTTAAGGGCCATACAAGAGAAAACCATTGTTCGCGTCGGCGGGACTAAAAGCATATCTACCGATTTTCGGCTGATCGTTGCCACCAACAGGGATCTGGCAAGGGAGGTGGCCGATGGCCGCTTTAGAGAGGATCTTTATTACCGGCTCAATATCGTCCCGCTGATATTACCACCCCTTCGAAATCGAATCGATGACGTACCCCTCTTGGCGCAACATTTTCTAAATCGCTACACCGTAAAATATAATCGGCCGCGCTTTGAGCTGTCCGGCCAAAACAAGGCTAAGTTAATGCGGTACCAATGGCCGGGTAATGTTCGAGAATTGCAGAATATTATCGAGCGCGGTGTATTACTGTCAAAGGGGGAGCATTTGTCCTTGGATTTGCCCTCGAGCCAACCCGCCTTATCATCATTTGACCCCTTTGCCGATATGCCAAACTTTGAAGAAATGCAACGGCGATATCTCGAATATGTTTTAGAAAAAACAGATGGGAAAATCAGCGGCCCCGGTGGTGCTGCTGAAATTTTGGAAATGAAATATTCAACGCTGTACAATTGCCTGATCAGGCTCGGGCTTCGCTCAAAAAAAAGCGCAACCGATAAATCGCCGCCGCCTCGCTGAAAAGCAAATCTCTTTGCGCGCTTTATCCCGAGTTATGCCAGCAACTGCAAAAACTCCGAAATAACGCTTTTTACGGTCTCAGGAGGTGTAACCGCTTATCATCGTCATTAAACTTTGGGCCCAGAGGAGATGATTACATCTTCCCCCTCAATGCCTCGTCTGCATAGCCCACACGATTATGCAATATTGGGGATTACAATCGTACCACGTTTGAATTTACCTCGCTCGTAGTGCCCATATGCAGGAAGGGACTATGCTGATTGAGCGTAAAAAAGATGCGCCATATCTTGAAGAATATTCTGCACTGCCAGAACGCTGGGAGAGTCATCGGGAAGATCGATCAGGGGTTGCCCCTTGGTATTACACACCAAAATATTGTCATCTTCCGGCACGAATCCAATGTTGACGAACCCCAGTTCCTCTGCGTATCCCCTCGTTATCTCCCGCTCTTTTTCGCTTCGAATGCGATTAACCAGCACATAGTCTATCAGTGGCGCATCCTCATTGTACTTCGTTGCAATATCCCTGACCTGCGCCAGCGTCGCAAAGCCCCTGCGGGAGGTGTCGGTGACAAGAACCAGTTTATCAATCCGATGCACGGCTCGGCGATTCACCTGCTCCACGCCCGCTTCGCAATCAATCAACGTCAGATCGTACTCTTTGGACAGCGCCTGAATCCCATACCGCAGCATATCGTTGACCCCGCAGAAGCACCCTTTGCCCTCCGCCCGCCCCATCGCCAATAGATCGTAGCCTCTATCACTGCTTTTGATGATATCTCGAATCACAGCCTTTATCGGTCGGCTGATGAGATCCTTTCTCTCAGCATTGCTCGAAATGATCTTCTCACGATAATCGCCAATGGTTCGCTCCGGTATTTCGCCCAAAGCATATCCCAGATTAACCATTGGATCGGCATCGATGATCAGAAGTTTTTCCTTTTCCCTCAACAGCAGTTTGGTAAAAATAGCAGATACGGATGTCTTTCCGACACCCCCTTTTCCGGCTATCACCTGGATTTCGCCTCTATTAATCATTTTTTTGCTTATCCCTTCGCGGCGGAACGGGCCTGGTTCATTTTGGCGTATCGGTCCTCGGCAAATATGGCGGCGCCGAGCGCTCCGATGATTTGAGGGTCAACGGACAACTCGACAATCGGTACGCCGATCACTTTCTCAAGCTCCTGGACAACGGCCGGATTTTTGGCCACCCCGCCGGTCAAACAAACTTCTTTTAAAATACCAACTTTTCCAACCAAGCGGTGAGCGCGCCTGGCCAGCGCACCGGCAACCCCCAGCGATACGTCCTCCCGGCTTCGCCCGCTTGCCAAAAATCCCATCACATCAAATTGCGTAAAAACGGTGCAAATACTGCTGATGGGCACAGGATCAACGCCTTCCAAAGCAAGTGGGCCTATTTCGGACACATGCATTCCCAATGTTTTGGCAATTCCTTCCAAAAACCGGCCCGTTCCGGCAGCGCATTTATCGTTCATAATAAAATCAACCAGATCCCCCGACGCATCGATGCGAATGACCTTGCTGTCCTGGCCGCCTATGTCAATGATCGTTCTGATCTCGGGATTTACCCACCACGCGCCCTTCCCATGGCAGGAAATCTCGGATAAATTATGATCGGCAAAAGGAATCTTCTCCCGCCCGTAGCCCGTGCTGACGCAAAAGGTGATATCTTCCAAACTAAGACCCGTATCTGTCAGCACCATCTCCATGGCGAGTCGTGCCGACTCCACCGGGTTGGGCTTCACCACGAGAATTGAATGCGCCAAAATTTTGTTATTTTCCAGAAGCACCGCCTCGGCGCTCATGGAGCCTACATCGACACCGGCAAATATCATAACCCACCTCCATTTACACTGAGAGCCGCGCCAATCGCACCGACGTAATCCGCCTCGGGCCCAAATACCTTCATTCGCACTGGAAGCGCCTCCCGCAACAACGCAACGATTCTGCCATTGTTCGCCAAACCACCTGCAACCACCACCGTCTCTTCTACTTTAATCCGTTTGCATAGCGTGGTAATATTCTGTGTCAAAGCGCGAAGAATGGAGTCCAGAATATTGGCCACCGATTCGCCGTCATTGACCAGGCTCACCACCTCGCTTTCCGCGAACACGGCACATTGGCTGCTCATTTTCACCTGCCGGTCGGCAGTTTTGGCAATATTGCCCGCCTCCTGAACCGTACATTCCAACGCTTCACAAATAACTTCCAAAAACTTGCCGGCTCCGGAAGCACATTTATCATTCACCCGGTATTGCAGCACCTTTCCGGCATTATTGACGGTTAACGCATAACTTTGCTGAGAACCCAAGCACAGCATGGTCTTGCAGGCCGGTTCCGCCCACACGCCCGCTCTGCCCATGCATTTTATCATGGGTTCGTCCCGATGGGGCCGGGTCACCTTGCTCTCCCCCCACCCAGTAATCACCAATTCGTCTGTTTGACCGACCTTGTCGCCGGCCTGTTTTTGCAACTCGGACAAAACACGCGCTAAAGCACCGTCCGGATGTGCCTGGGTCAGCGTTTTGGCCATAAACCGCACTGTTCCGTCTTCCATAAGTACGGCTTTGGTATACCCGGTACCGATATCACATCCTAAAATCATGCCAATCCTCCTTGGTTATGCAAGGGTTCCAAAAAACTCCGACAGTTGGCTCAACACGATATCGCGCAATCAAAGAACATGCAACCCGGGCCATCGAAATGAGCCGTACACTGGTATTTTTTTCAATCGTCAATATAGGGCGGTTCCTTCCACCACGGGAAAAAATCAGGCATGTGCCGGCTGGGTGTCATTTTAAAAACCGGCGCCCGCCTTTCGGCAAATGACGCGGCGCCGTCCTTGCCATCCACGGATCGAAACATATAATCCAGACAGCGGGATTCAAGAATATGGGCTGCCATGGGGTGGTTTTCTCCGAGGTTTTTCCAGAGCATCTGTCTTGCCAATGCTGTGGATACGGCTGAGGTGTTGCTCGCAATTTCCGTGGCAATTTCTCTTGCGGTGGGTAATAGTGCTTCCGGTGCGACAACACGGCTGAACAATCCCATTGCCAACCCTTCTTCCGCAGTAAAGAATTTGGCAGAGAGAATCAACTCCAAAGCGCGGCTAATTCCAACGATTCGGGGCAAAAAATAAGTACTGCACCCCTCGGGGACGATGCCCCGCCGATTGAAAATAAACCCAATTTTAGTCGCTGCCTGAGAAGCGATGCGAATATCCATGGCCAGCGTCAACGTTATTCCCACGCCCACAGCCGCGCCATTGATTGCCCCGATAACCGGTTTTTTTAAATTGAATAGCCTTAAAGCCGCTTGACCGGCTGTATCCCGGTGCCTTTGGCCACTGTCATCGGAAGGCAAAAAATCGCCGGCGCTCAAGTCCGATCCGGCACAAAAGGCTCTACCGGATCCGGTTACGATAACGGCACGGACCCCATCATCCGCATCCGCCAAGTCCAAAGCCAACAGTATTTCCGCCATCATGGTAGCAGTCCAGGCGTTGAGATGCTCCGGTCTGTGCAAGACAATCGTTGCGATATTGTCTGCCACATCGTACCTTATTTGCTTGAAATTCATTCTATTTCCTATTTTTTTGGCGCCGCTATTTTGCCGCCATTCTCAATGCGGCATCCAGCCGAATGCACTCACCATTTAACATCGGGTTTTCAATAATATGTTGAACAAGCATTGCAAATTCCGACGGTTTCCCCAGTCTTTTCGGAAAAGGCATCATTTTCGCAAGCGCCTGTTGCGCGGCTTCCGGAAGCACCGCGAGCATCGGGGTCAAAAAAAGTCCCGGCGCAATCGTGTTTACCCGAATTCCGTAATCGGAAAATTCCCGCGCAACCGGCAACGTCATTCCGACAACCCCTGCTTTTGATGAAGCATAGGCCACCTGCCCCACCTGCCCCTCAAAGGCGGCAACAGACGCCGTGTTGATTACCACGCCTTTTTCACCGTCTTCGTTGGGCGTATTCAAAACAATTTTCTCGGCGGCCAGCCGCAGCAAGTTCATGGTACCAATCAGGTTAACCTGTACGACCTTGTTAAAAAAGTCGATAGGCATGGCCTTGCCCTCCTTATCCAGCACCTTTTTGGGGTTACCCACGCCGGCGCAATTAACCGCGATATGGAGGGCGCCAAAGGCTTTCATGGTATCATTCATCGCGGCCTGAACGGTTGCTTCATCGGTAACATCCGTTTTGCAGAAAATCACATTATTCCCTAATTCAGCAGCCAGTTTGGCACCCCTATCCTGATCAAAATCAAGGATCGCAGCCTTGCCGCCAAATTCCACGACCATACGAATGGTGGCTTCCCCCAGACCGGAAGCGCCCCCGGTTACAACCGCAACGCAATCTTTTAACCGCATGTTTTTTTCCTCCTGATGTGTTTTCACGACGACACCATGGTCCATCGCTGTTGATTATTTATTCAGTTCATTAAAAATAATCGCCTTCATAATTTCATTGGTTCCCGCCAGAATTGACCAGACCTGCGCATCCCGCCAGGACCGGACAATGGGACATTTTTCGTGAGCGCCGAATTCACCGATAAGACTCAACGCCCGGCTCGAGATTCGTTTGGTCATGTCCGTCATCCAGAATTTGGCCATGGAAGTCTGAAGCACCACATTTTGCTTCTCGATATGATCCGCCACCAATTTATATAAAAATGTTCTTCCGATTTCCACATCGGTTGCCATTTCGGCAATGGCAAACTGAACCGCTTGGGATGCCGATAAAGCGGGAAGTTTCGAGGGTGGGTTGCGGCAAAAATCCACCAGCCAATCCAGAACAAACTCCGCACATGCAAGGGCCTGAATCGCACATACCAACCGTTCCTGCTGCAACTTCTGCATGAGCATCACAAACCCGTGCCCTTTTTTCCCCAGCATATTGTCCTTCGGGATTCGGCAATTTGTAAAAAACAATTCTGCCGTGTCCTGACTATGCATCCCCATTTTTTCGAATTTGCTGCCTTTCTTGAACCCCTGCGTCCCATCTTCCACAAGATAGAGGGAAATGGCCTTGTGGGCTTTTGGTTCGGACGGGTCTTTGGCCGCAACGATCACCAGATCACAATTGATTCCATTTGAAATAAATGTCTTCGACCCCTCGATTATGATTTCATCCCCGTCTTCAACAGCAGTGGTCCCCATTGACGCCAGATCGCTGCCGGCATCCGGCTCCGTCATGGCAACGGCGGAGATGATATCGCCGGAAACACAACCCGGCAGATACTGATGTTTCTGTGCCTCCGTCCCAAAGCTGTCAATGTAAGGGACCACAATATCATTATGAAGATTGACCAGAAGGCCGGTATGATTGGTACGGGTAAACTCTTCAATGACAATGAGCGAATGTAAAAAATCCCCTCCCATTCCACCATATTCGGGCTTGACCCAGGGACATAAATACCCGGCAGCACCGATTTTCTGCCAGGCGCTTTTGGGCGTAAGATGATCTGCCTCCCAGGTATTGATATGATCAATTATTTCCCTTTTTAAATATTCCTTCAACTGCTGCCGATATTGTTTGTGCTGCTCGGTAAAACCCAAAACTTCCATCACTCATTTCTCCCATGGCCGATTTGCAGGACTATATTTTTCCAATCACGCCAAGGCCAATAAAATCTTTCAATATACCAGGCCCATCGCAGATCATTTCAAGACATTTGGCATCCCGGCAAAACCGTTCCACCTCGTATTCGGCCGTATAACCATACCCGCCCAGCAACTGAATTGCTTCGTGGGAAACATCCAACGCCGCCCGGGTGGCCACAAGTCTGGCCATCGCCATGATACCCGCATCCTGCTTTTTCTGATCACACTGCCAAGCGGCCTGATAGGTCAATACCCTTGCCGTTGCCATTTTAACCGCCATCTCGGCTATCTTATGCTGCGTAATTTGAAACTGAGCAATCTTCCTTCCGAACTGCTCTCTTTGCTTGACGTATGATACCGCCCGATCGAGCGCACCTTGCATGATTCCCAAGGCTATGGATGCCATTAACACTCTGCTTTGATTCAAGAAAGCCATCGCCTGACGCATGCCGTCCCCTTCTCTTCCAATGACATTTAAAAGTGGCACACGGACCTGCTCAAAACCGATATCGTTGATGGCCGTTGCCCGCAGCCCGATTTTTTCCCCGGTATCACATACAACCAGTCCATGCCGGTCCCCTTCCACCAGGATCATGCTGAGCGCTTTGGCATCCGGCGCATCGGGGTCGGTTCTGCATAAAACAGCATAAAATCCAGCGTAGCCGCCGTTGATTACATTTTTCTTCTCTCCGTTTATCACCCACATGTCATTTTCTTTGGCTGCCGTTGTCTCCACGGAATTGGCTCTGGAAAGATCCAACCCCTCGGAGAGTGCGATACCGGAGCACATTGTTCCCGCTGTCAGCATAGGTAAAAAATCGTCTTTCAGTTCACGAGATCCAAAATGTAACAGACACTCTGACCCGCACGCGGCCAGCATCAAGGCGCTGCCGAGGGTAGCATCTTTTCGGCATAATTCTTCGGCAATCAAGGCATTTTCTAACATGCCCATGCCGCCGCCATCATAGGCTTCATCAAAGTGAATACCAACAAATCCCAACTCGGCTGCTTTCTGATAAATCTGCTTGGGGAATATTCTTTTGTGACTCAACTCCCTGGCGATGTCATTGGAAAACTCGCCTTTGGCAAATTCCGCGACCGCCTTTTTTATCTCCAACTGAGACCTTGTCAACGCAAATTCCATAAAATACCTTCTATCGTCTATCGGCTCATCAATTCAGAAGCCGGGTACTGGTAAAAGTTAGCCCGTGTTAAACGATTTCGGCCTGAAGCGCATGCTCAAAACGCTTTCCACCATGGCTTATATCGTCGACGGCAGCCATACACTCACTACAACTCGGGTGTAAATCCTGAAAAATATTCTTTGATATCTTCTTTGGCCGGAGAGGGTTGAACCATACAAATCGCCTTTTCAGGGCACCGGGTCTCACAAATGCCGCATCCTAAACATTCACTTAAAACTTGCAGCCGCATTTTGATCCAACAGATTACACAAGGAGCCTTAAAAACTCGGAAATCGCATTTTTGACTGTCTGAGGCGGTGTAAATCGTTTGTCAAGCCAGTCCACTTCCATTTGAAGGCTTGGAACGCCGTATTTTTCGAGCAACACATCCCCCATGATCTTGGGAAGTGTCCATGCGTGTTTGCAGCTACTGTTGCCGCTGAAAATGGCCGCATCGGCAGCATACACACGGGCGGCCGTCAACATGTCGTTGACATGCAAATCCGTAAAACTCATTACATTTCGATGCATTGGAAGGTTAAAGGACCGCCAAGCCAAGCCTTCAATCATTGTTTCGGTGCTCTTCGTGTCTACCAGGCCGACCACCTCGCCGGGAAGATTCGTTAAGCTACAGGTCAAAAAAGTGCTTCCAAACTGATCCTCCAGCCAATCTGCCAAATACAGCATATAAGGCACAAAAGATCCGGTCCAAAGTGTCCGTATCTCCTGTTTTCCTTCAGGTAAAAAGGTTTCTTTTTTTTCATGGCGCGCCAGCGCCTCTTCGTAGAGGACTTTGACATAATCTCCAAACTTATCCGTACTTCCGGCGAGATATAAGGAAGCTGTATCCAGCGGCCGGTGCATGCCCGGATCCGGATTCGGCTTATTCTTTCGGATTTCCTGCAATTGATAATAATACTTCAACTGCCTATTGGAATACTCGACATGCTGTCTAAGCGCATCCTCATCAATGCTGTGCCTCGTCAGCCTTTCCACTGCTTCGACCATGCGCTTCATTTCATCCACATAATAGCTGAAAGCGCGCTGGTCTGTATAATACGGTGAGTCAACAACGTGCAATGGCACCCCCATCTTGTCGGAAGCGTACTGCATGGTCATATTGCTTGAGTCACAAGGTGCCGACCCTTTGATAAAAAGGATCGGTTTCGGCAGGCCTCCCCATTCGATGGCCTTGTATACCCCCTTCTGAAAAGCACATACGTGACTCGGAATACCGTCCGTTTCCGTATCATCCAGTTCTTTTTCCGCCCCATTTATGAATATGGGCGCCATCAGCAGGGTAAATATTTCCATACCATAGGCGGCCGTATCCATGCTCAATAAAATTTCACTGGGTATGGTCGGGAAAATGCCGATAATCGGCTTTCCCTCATCGATCAGGCGACTTATTTTTGCGATATAGTCCTTAAAAGCAACGGCAAAGGCTCTAATTCCCGCCTTGTTCTTCGGCTTCAGCATCGCTTCAATGGCTTCCGGCTGCACCTGACCCACCAGGGATGCGTGATACGGATCGGCAGGCGCTAAAAGTACCGGCATGTGGACTGATAACTCTTCAGGGGTGGACGCACCCGTGTCCATCGCTGCGACCAACAAACCCAGAACCGCGTCTAATCGCTTGAAATACTCATACCTCTCAATGGCTTGTGGTTCCATGTTCATTTTCCTTTCCCGGCAGGGCATTCGGTGCCCCCCACCCTTATCACAATACAGCTACCTGGATGATCGATCGTTTCGTTTAGATCAATACAGCCCGTTAAATGCATTCAATCTTCCTAATCCGGAAAAGCCGGATGCTGGAATGCTGGGAGGCTGGGATGTTGGGATGCATAAAAGCCATCTTTCACCTTCGGCGAATATACACGCAAAAGCGTGCATGTTTCTGGTAAAGGGTCTAAAACTACACACGGATGATCAGATGATCATTTCGCAGCCCAACCGATAGACCGCATCCAGGTAAATGCCGATAAAGCCCAAGCCAGCAGCCTGTTGAAATAGGCCGAATGGAAACACTCCGTTTTCATTAAATTCCTTGACAAACTCCCCTCGGGCAAAATCCGTGACAGCTTTTTGAATCTCTTTCTGGGATCGTGACAATTCAAATTCCATAAAAACGCCTTTACGCATACCGATTCCATGGCCCTCGTGCCATCCCCGTGCGCATGGGCACAACCCTTTGTTAATTAAACAATAAATAACATGATCAAGACTTAAATCTCTTCGCCCGTATCGGTGGGTTGTCTACTGATCAGCTCATTGGGTATTTTTAAAAACCTTAACACCTTCAAGGCCTGGAACGGTTTTTTCATCGAAAATTTTTTGATCTTAATTTCTCCGGTCATGACGCCTTTTATCGGGCTGAGCTTACCCGTCAATACATCGGCAAATGCCATATAGGAGCTTTTCAAGTGCAGGTGCGTATCCTGTGCCACGCCGTTCTCAATGGAAATAGATGTTTTATTGAACCGTACGGTGGTACAGATTCCCTTCTCGACTTCCACGGACGTGCACACATTCAGTTTTTGGGCCTGTTTTGCTTTATAGGCGAATTCTTTTAGGTTTTGTTCCAGATACTGGCCGATCATCATCCCCATACCGTTGATCGGCGCCCCATCCGTATATCCGACTTCTATTTCCGACAATATCCCCATATTTTCCTTCCAGAAGTATTTACTCTTATAGTTGCATAACCAATATAACAAAAACGAATCAACATGCTGTTTTTTGCTGAAGACCTATAATTTTTACGAATTTAGCCCCTATACCAGAAACATGCACGCGCTTTTGCGTGTATATTCGCCAAAGGTGAGAGATGGTTTTTATGCATCCCAACATCCCAGCCTCCCAGCATTCCAGCATCCGGCTTTGCCGGATTAGGGTTTATTGTCTTGCAAGCATTTGGTTAAAAACCTGTTCAAGCGTCTGCGGCGGCTCCTCTTTTTCGCTTTTTTTCAGCTTCATGCTGATGGCTTCAACGGCGCATTTCGGAACGCAGAGCCCGCACCCGATGCACCGTTCCTTACTGACCCGGTATTGATCCGCTTCATCCTGGTAAGGGGCTTTCATGGGACATATTTCCAGGCATTCGCCACATCCGATACACACATCCGAATCAATAACTGCCTGATAATAGGATGTTACAAAATCTGCGGGATTCGGTAATTGCGCAATATTTTTCAGCACGCCGCAATGGCAGGAACAGCAGCAACAGATATATTCCAGTTTCTGCGTATTGCTCGCTTCCAGCACCAAGCCGTTTTCCTCCGCCCGGTCTAGAATTTGCAGCGCCTCATTCTTGGTGATTTTCCGTGCGTTTCCATTATCCAGGTAAAATCGCGCAAAGGTACCGAAGGTCAAACAAGTCTCCGACGGGTGACGGCATTCATTCCCCAGAAGTTTCTGCTCTTGCCGGCAAACGCATTGGGCAACCCCGATCAAATCATCGTCACGGATCAGTTCCCTGATTCGGTTGTAAGTGGCGATTTTCGAATTGGCATTGAAGGCGTTGTTCACCGGAACAACCCGCAGTTGATCACTCAGCATCGTCGGTTTATTCATCACAAGAAACGGCAGAAATTGCTCAAACAATTCCGCAAATTCCTTATCCATTCGGTTCACCTGAAACTCCAGAATGCCGACAATAAAGTGAACAGCCCGGTATTTCGGTGTTTCTCCGTCGAACTGGCGGAAAATCAGTCCATTTTTCACCATGGTTTCCAATTTCTCTGATAGTGCCTTCTCGTCCATCCCCGTTCTTGCAGCAATGTGCGGCACACTTTCGGCTTCCACTTTTAATTTGACGGCAAGTTCGGCCTGATCCGGGGTAAAAAGCTTTTTCAGGATTTTGATCTCCACGCCACTCGGGGTCGCCGGATATCCCCCCGGCAGACTGTCTAAAAATTCTCTTAAGCGAATGTAACCCTCTTCACCCATAATCTTCCTCCCTTGTTTCACCCCTAATGGTTAGTAAAATATCAAACCGATGATATCGGGCCTGCCCGAAAACCTTATCCGATTGAGTTACATGACGGTCTGAAAAAACTCCGTCAGTTGAATCTTAACCGCTGAAGGTGGCGCAAAGCGTTTGTCGATCAGATCGGTTTCCCAGGAAAAGCTGGGAATGCCAAGCTCTTCAAGCAAGGCATCGCTGAGAAGCTTCGGTAGTGTCCAGGCGTATTTGCAGGAATGGTTTCCCCCGAAAATCGCGGCATCGGCGCGGTAGGCCTTGGCGGTCGTCACGATATCGTTGACATGCAGATCGGTATACGTCATGACGGTTCGGTGCATCGGACTGTTAAAAGATCGCCATGCCAACCCTTCGATCATGGACTCTACCGAGGAAGTATTCACGAGTCCCACGATTTCAGCGGGGTAAATGGAAAGCCCGCACTCCAGATAAGAGCTGCCGAAGGTTTCTTCCAGCCAATCGGCCAGATAGATCGCGTGCCCCGTAAACCCATAGGTCCAGATCGTGCGAATCTCTTTTTTCCCTTCAGGCAGAAAACTGAGCTTTTGGTCGTGCCGGGCTTTTGCTTCATCGTAACAGATCTTCATGTAGTCTACGACCTTTTCACTGGTGCCGGCCAGAAACAACGATGCGGTATCCAGCGCCCGGTGCATGCCGGGGTCCGGATTGGGAATCTGCCGCCTGAGCGCCTGAAGCCCATACAGATATTCAAGCTGCTGATTTCCCAGGGTCACCGTGCTTCTGAGACGATCCTCATCAATGGTGTGTCCCGTGATTTTTTCAACTTCCTCGATCATTCGCTTGTACTCGTCCACAAAATACTTGAACGCTCTCGGGTTGTAATAATAGGGCGAATCCACGCTCAAAACCGGCATTTTGTAGCGATCCTGAAGATACTGGTAGAGCATGTTGCTCGAATCGCAGGGAGCGGTCGTCTTAACGAAAATATTCGGAACCGGCAACAGCCCTTTCTCGATGGCGCCAAAACAGGACTTCTGAAATGCGCACACATGTCCGGGAAATCCCTCCGCCTCTTTTTCATCAATCTCCGCTTCGACCCCATCTGTAAAAAGGGCTGACAGAAAAAGCGAAAACAATTCTGAAGAAAGCGGCGCCAGATCCATACTGAGAAAGATTTCCGGTGTCATGGATGGAAAGTGGCTGATAATGGGTTTTTCCTGGTCGATGGCATCCGTCAGGTTCACCAAATACTGTTTTACGGCAAGAACATGCGCCCGGATGGCATTTCTGTTTTTCTCTTTCAGTGCCGCTTCAATCAAATCCGGCTGTATTTGCGATAACACTTGAGCGTGGTATGGCGGTAGTTGTTCCACCATTGCCGGCAAATAGCCGGCCAGTTCCATCGGGGTTTTCGAGCCGGTATCGATTCCGCCGATTATCAGATCACACCCGGCATGCAGCCGGCGAATATAATCAAATTTTTCCAGAGCGGACGGTTCCATGGTTTTTCATTCCTTTTGGTTGAGTTGTGGTCCATATATCGGGTGACTGCGGTACGAACGGCCCCCGTTTTTATTTCCCGATTTTCTCCAGAAATGCTTGAACCCGGGTTTTATAACGCCCTGTATCGCCAGCCATATACTCTCTTTCAAGATGCAAGGTGGGAATTCCCTCTTTCTCAAGCACCTTGCTCTCCATTAAATTTTCGACGGCATGGTTATCGCAAAACGACATTCTTTCAAATATAACGCCATCCACCTTTGCATCACGGACCAGCTTTCGGGTAAAATCGAGGCGATTTGAATAACTGTTTACCATCCGCGGGCAGGAAATCTTGCTGAAGTATCGTTTGATAATCGCCGCCATGGGATCAGCCGCCTCTCCAATGCTTCCCTCAATGTATTTACGCATGGAACACAGCGAGTCGGTCACAACGATCGCGCCGGTGCTCTCGATCACATCCATCAGAAATGTGTCATCCAAATAGCTGCCACAGACCATCAGCCTTGCCCTGGCATCGTGAATTCCCGGTCGTGCGCGAAGTTCCTCAAGGGCCTCTTCGAGCATGTCGTTAAACACCTCTTTGGGCATCGAAAAACCGGCCTGGGCAATTTTCATGGCTTCCGAGCCGGTCAACAGCGGAAATTCAGCCGCGCGCAGGGCGTAAAGCGCCAGCATCAGTGCCCTGTACCGATCGTAAATTTGGGCTGCGCTTCGAAGGGAAGCCTCCGTCGCGCGGTATCCGAATTTCTTTCCGATATCAGAGGTCATATTCTGAATCTCTTCTGAATACCATGATAGCCGATTGGCACCGCCGACCTCATGCGGAACGGAAATCATACTGAGCACGGGGGTTTTTGTGTGATCCCGCCATTGCTCATAAATTCTTCTCATATGCTCGCAGCAATTGGTCACCACAAGGCCATCCAGAAAATCGTATTCTCCGGTCAACCCCAACTGCAACAGACACCTGGCAAAACTGCACATGATCTTGTTCATGTGAATATCGGCGTCTTCCGTGGTCTGACACCCCTGTGCGCCCATTCGTATGGGAAGAATCTTTCCGGGCCCCTCGTGCGCGTAAAGCACCTCTTCAGGGACATAACTGCAGATATACCCGAAAATTCTTCCACCGGCATTCTTCCATTGCGTGATGTACGGGTTCTCACCGCGTAACGGCAAGTTTAAAAGGGTCTCAAGGGAGCTGGTCTTTTCCGGGGGTTGCATTGCCTCCATAGCCATTATGCGTTCTCCTTTTTTAGCTGATAGCTGATAGCTGATAGCTGATAGCTGATAGCTCATAGCTGATAGCTGATAGCCGAAAGCTGCTGTTAATATCCCCGTCCGCTGGTTTCCCACGGCTTATAAGTCAGCCCCAAATCTTCGGCAATCACCTTATAAGCATTGTAACCGACCCCGCAGGAAATCCCTCCCAACGGATGCTGCCCGGAGCTGCAAAGATAGAGATTTTTAATTTCGGCGCGATACATGGCCGCCTCCAAAAACGGCCGGTTATGCGCCATCTGATCCGGATTCATGGCGCCCAGGCAAAAGTCGCCTTCCGGTATCAGTTTATCATCCTGAAGGTCCAGCGGGGTTTCAAAAAAGTCGGCAATCACGTTATCGCGGGTCATATTCGGCGCCCACCGGGTGAAGTGCTCGATGATTCGATCGTTGTAGGTCGCTCTGACTTCCGCCCACTCTGCTCGGGTAAGTTTGCTTGCTTTGGGAAAGAAAATCCATGCCGACATGGCATGCTTGCCCGGAGGAGCATAAGTCGGATCAAACAGGGAATTGACCGCACAAAAAAGACCCGGAATTGTTGGAATCTTGCCGGCCTCGACTTCCCGGACATGATCGATCAACTGCTGGGGCTCATCAAATCCGGTGACCACGATCAAGCACTTGTTAATCGCAGGATCATGCTTGGCGCTCTTATAATTCGGCGCCTCATGAAGCGCCATATGCGTGGAGCCGAGCACGCAGGAGCGGCCGTATCGAAATGCTTTGGTCCGTTTGACCCAAAGAGGGCTCAGATTTTCCTCGCCCACCATGCCAAGCAGTGTCTGCTTGAGATCCGCATTGGAGGCGACCAGTTTTCCGGCACGCATTTCAGTCCCGTCCGTCAGCCGCACACCGACGGCTTTGCCGCCTTCCACGATAATTTTCGATACGCCGGCATTTTCATAGAAATCCGCACCTGCGTTGACCGCCGCCATTACCATGGCATGCGCCAGGGTATGGGTTCCACCGATGCCCAGGCGAGAGTTTTGCTCAATGAAAAACAGGCTGATCAAGGCAATCGGCCCCATTCCCATCATTTCCAGGGAGGTTCCCCAGTCTTCCAGCCCTTTGTAGAATAGCGTTCTTAGTTCCGGCGTTTCAAAAAGATAGTCGACCAACGTTCTTCCGGACCCATAGTTGAGATGCGCGGGCAGTCCCATCTGCTCCATCATGACCATTCCGACGGTATGCAAGGGATCGGGATTCTCTTTACTCGGCATGGTCGGCGGGTTATAGAAAAACTGGCAGAACAGGGGTTCCAAGGCGACCGCTCTTTTTCGGCACGCCACCCAATTATCCGCATCCTGCTTTGAATAGACCGAGATGGATTTGTGCGAAAGAGCAAAATTTTCTTCCTTGGCCACACTATGAAGCACAATGGGCGGGCGCCCGTCTGAAAAAGCGATGCCGAATTGCGCATCCGGATAAACCGTTCTGGCGCCTAAACTTTCCAGATTAAAATCGTAGTAAAAGGGCATCCAGTCCATAAATTCCATGCACTGCGCATGGTTGTGCAAGAACCCCGGCGCCGTGGTTTCCCGCGTACAAAAGCATCCGCCCTCTTCATGTTTGCGTTCAAGAATCGCTACTTTTACCCCGGATCGGGCAAGATAAGCCCCAAGAGTAAGGCCCTGACTTCCGCCGCCGATAATAATCGCATCATATTCGTTATGTGGCATGGCACACTCCTTCTGATTTTTGTATCCGGGCAAATAGAATGGCCCGGCACGTTTAGCGGTTTAAAGCACCGATCAAACTTCCGCCCACCATTTTTCCAAACCAAAATCATCCGCAATGACGCTCAAGGCATTATAGCCGGGACCGAAGGTGATAAACCCGTGGGGATGCGTACATGAACCGCAAAGATACAGCCCCTTGACAGGTGTTCTGTATTGAGACAGCATGCTTGCGGGGCGTTGGGCCAGGAGGTTATCGTCCGCTATCTTTCCCACCATCCAGTCGCCGTTGACCATGTTGATTAACTTGGCGCTGATGTCATAAGGCGTATAGGGCTTTGCCATCAGAATATCGGCATCCGTGAAGTCCTCGCAATATTGCTGCCATTTTGAAATGCAGCGCTGCATATAGACCTTTTTGAAATTGTTGGCATCCCAACCGCCGGACCCCTTATCCCCGATTTCGTAAGGTGCAAACAATCGAAGCATGCCGGTAGCCGCCCCCTCCGGTGCATCATAGGGGTCATAGAGGGAATTGACCGCCACATTCAATTTTGGCTCCGGTACGCGCTTATTGCGGATATCCGCCCAATCGCGGCTATAATCTTCCAGGGTATTATAGCCAATATTCAACACCCAGGCCTTATTGATATCCGGATCAAATTGCGCTGCCTTATAGGTGGGGATCTTGCGCATCGCTAGATGAACCGTGTAGGTAGAGGCGTCCTGGTATTTGTAACCATCCACCACCTTATGGATATCATCCGGCACGGCACCCGCCGGAAGCATTTTATTGAACGTTTGATCCAGATCAATGCTGCTGGCAACGAGCTTGCTCGCATGAAACTCGGTGCCGTCTTCAAGGCGAACGCCTACGGCCCGGCCATCTTCAAGCAGTATTTGTTGAACCGGTGCCGCGGGCAGAAGCGTCACACCGGCACGCCGCATCTGGCGCCACAGGGCATGGGCCAAGCGATGCGATCCGCCCAGAGCGAGTCGCCAATTATCGATTTTCCCGAGCATAAAGGGAAAAGAAACTGCCAGCCCCACCGTATCCGTACAATACCCGCACACCGCGGCATGGAATGCCAGCATTACTTTGATCTTCTCGTTTTCAAAATGCTTATTTAGAAAATCGTGAACCGTCATGGACCTGAGTTTGGCCCTGAAAAACTCAGTCTTTTCTTCCACACCGAAACTGGTCAGGGCACGGGTGATATCATTGACATGAATCGGCGGGGCATACATGAGCGCCTGAATCATCAGATCCTGAAACCCCTTTACCTCTTTATAAAGACGCATGAAGGTATCCGCATCCTTGGTGGAGAAACGGCTCATCGACGCGTGGGTTTTTGCCATATCTGTATGGATCGTGATCGCGGTGCCATCTTCAAAAATAGAGCCCATCTGAACCGCAGGATGCGCATAGGTCACACCATCATCGCCGATCAATCCCAAATCGTCATACACCGGACACAGCCCCACGAAGGTGTGATAATTGCTGTGAAGGTTATGAAGGTGTCCCGGCAGGGTATAGCACTCCGTGGACAACCCGCCGCCTTCTTCCTGCCTTCTTTCCAGTACCAAAACACGCCATCCGCTTTTTCCGAGATAGGTCGATAACGCCATGCCATTATGCCCCGCGCCAATAATAATGGCGTCATAATCCGTGCTTTTCATTCTACCTCCCCCGCTAAAGTTGAAATGAATCGATATTCTTTACCTTCAGATTGTCAAACGCATACCGCAGAGGCTCCGGCGGCTGAAAGCCCATCGCGCCGCCAATCCCCCTTACGACTGATACGGAGGCTTTCCCTTGGCCCAGTCCGTCGGGTTGTTTTGGACATATACGCTGTAAATGGCATCCATGAGTTTGGTATGCTGCATCAACAGCCGCATATCGCCGCGAATGCTGATGGCGCCGGTGAGTCCGGCTTCCACAGGGTCCAGAACACCAGCGGCAATACCTTCAAAAACGCTGGCAGGGCCGGTAAATCGATATTGAAGGTTTTTTCCGGGAATTTTTTCAGGAAACTCTTTGTAGTCCACCAGTGCGCCATCCTGTAGACAAATAAACAAATTTTTGGTGACGCCTTCGGGAACATACGGTGATTTGCCATCCCCCACGACTTCCATGGCCATTCGCCACTCGCCCGGCGGTGCCGTCTTTTTAAGCGCTCCAGTGCTGTTGGCTTGTTCCATGATCGCGTCGTACCAATCCTTAGTAAAAATTTCAGGCATACTCCCCCCTAATGTGATGATGTGGCAGTCATATTGATGCGTGCAAAAAATGGTTACTCGTATGTTAAGGTGCTAACTTTAGTATTACATCGATTTTGAATTGCTTGGTTTTGGCGGGCTTTTTACAGAACCGCCGAATCTTTATGGCGCCTGACGTAATGGAAGAGAAGAGTAAGTGGCTTAGGCGCCTTGTCTGAATTTAATCATTGAATACGATTAAACTGAGGATCTGTCAATATTTATTTTTAATTTATATAAAATATTTTTAATTTACAAGTTTAACAATTAGTTGTCATGCCGAGGTTTTATATTTTTTTCGTATTGACGTAAAATTTTAATGTAAACATTGCAATAGAAACCGCATACCATCATTGCAAGCCATCTATTTTCTATTTAGCTTGTATTTATTTGATATTTATTATTTTTAACAAACTGCGTGATGGGATCGCCCCTTATTTCGCCTTTTTCACATGCTATTCTGTCTCGTTCATTTCATTTTCTTGGAACAGGGAATTGAAACTGCAATCCATGAATGACACCGAGTACGCTTCAAGGTTTTATTTAACTTTATTTTTAAGGTGTTATTATATTTTACCGCTGAAATACGGAGTCATTAGGCATGAAGCCGAATTGGTTAAACGTTATGAATAATCCTCATTCATATTTTAATATCTTAATTTTTATAAAAATTTTTTTATCCTCTCAGGTTTTAGCGGCAAGATACAAGCTGTTAACTTCAGGTGAAACCGAATTAGGATTGACAACTGTGAATGCGCATCGCTATACTTAATCGACACGAACAAGGGGGAAAGGAAACAATTCGATAATTTACACCGGGAGATAAAAGTCATTCCGAGCTTTTCTCAACTTTTTACAAAAAACCGCATCTTAAAGAAAGCACTTTAAAATAAATGAGTCCCAAACGAATAAAAATTATACAATCCGCCGAGAAGGTGTTCTCAAAAAAGGGGGCAACTGCTGCAACCATTTCAGAAATCGCTAAAAAAGCCGGCGTATCCGACGCCATCATTTACCAGCACTTTAAAGGAAAGGAAGATTTACTGCACTCCATTCCTTATGAACGACTGCAAGAACTTATCAACCGGGCTGAGGAAGCACTCCAGGGAATAAATCACATCGAAAGCTGCCTTAGAAAACTTTTCTGGTGCCATCTCAGCTTTTTCGCACAACATAAAGAACTCGCGAAAATTCTTATTTTGCAATGCCGACCGAGCGATCATTTCTACACAACCCCGGCTTACGAGGTATTGCAAAAATATGAATCGATTATAGCGGGTATCTTGCAAAATGGGGTTCGTGAAGGGATTTTTCGTGAGGATATACCGATGTCCTTTGTACAGGATGCCATCATCGGCATGCTTGATTTTGAAACATTGGGAATAGCGGTAACCGGTGAAACGGCAGACCCCATGGCAAATATAGATGACATGATCGCGATGATCCATGCCATGATTTCAAAATCAACTGTTAGCGTGCAACAAATTTCCACTGAAGACAAGATTTTGATTGCCGCTGAAAAAGTATTCGACGCAAAAGGATTTCTAAAGGCAACCATGTCTGAAATTGCCTCCGCCGCCGGCGTCGCCGAAGGAACGGTTTATGATTATTTCGCAAACAAAGACCAACTGATGATATCCATTCCCAAAAAACGAATAGAACGGTATTATACCAAAGTTGAAGAGCTGTTTCACGCTACTCGCCCTGCAACCAAATTAGAAAGATACATTCAGTTTATTTTTTCATTCTTTTTAAAGGACTATGAAATATCAAAGGTATTTTATCAAATTCTGCTGAGCCAGCAATTTTATGCCTCGGATGGTTATAAATCTTTTCAGCACCACTTCGGGGTTATCGAAGATATTGTGACCGAGGGAGTAAAGACCGGTGATTTTCGCCCGAATGCCAATGCGCGGCTTTTCCGGAACATGTTCATGGGAATATGCACGCGCTTTGCCATCTCATGGTTTATTCTGGAACAACCGGCCGACAAGATAAAGCAAGTGAATATGATGACCGAGTTACTCATCTCCTCGATTAGCACTTAACTTGGCGCCTCGGCTCCGGATTAACCTAATCCGGCAAAGCCGGATGCTGGGATGCTGGAATGCTGGAATGCTGGGATGCATAAAAGCCTTCTTTCACCTTCGGCGAATATACATGCAAAAGCGTGCATGTTTCTGGTAAAGGGTATATGGTGATCGAAAGGGCCTAAAATATTAGGATCATATTCAACTTCATTCCCTTAACTGAAACTTTCAGATATCGTTCGCGCTCGCTTGCCGGGATTTGCGCTTTCGTATGTGCCCTGCTGGCGGTGTCGGGTTGCGCCTGGAAAACGCTTCCGCCATCATCACAATCAATGACGGAAATCATTCCCGTGCGATTTACCATTCAGGCCGGCGCTTTTTCCACCGTTGAAAATGCAATACGCCTGACCCAAGCCCTGGAGCTTAAACGCCTCAGCGCCTACTACTATCATGACAAGTCCGGGCTTTTCAAAGTACGTTTCGGCGATTTCGCATCTCAAGAAGAGGCCATGGTGAAAGCCAAATCTCTTGTGAACGCGGGCATTATCCGGGAACATTACATCGTATCCCTTGCGGGGTATCCGGCAGCAAAATCGTTAGCATATAACGCCCCTGCCCTGCGGGAAAGTCTTGTGGAAACGGCCGAAAACTTCATCGGACTCCCCTATCAATGGGGCGGAACTTCACCGGATGAAGGATTTGACTGCAGCGGGCTTGTCATGGCCGTCTACCAGGTTAACGGCTTCAACCTTCCGCGCTGCTCTCAAGACCAGTATGCATCCGGCGAACCGATAGATCGGCACGACTTGAAAAAGGGAGATCTCGTCTTCTTCTCTTTTATCCACCCCGACCAAATCTCTCATGTCGGGGTCTATACCGGCAATGATGGCTTTATCCATGCGCCGGGAAAGGGAAAAACCATTCGTAAAGACGCCATTTCCGATCCATGCTTCGCGACGCGATATGCCGGCGCACGAACCTATCTGAGATGAATCTCCGCACCGGTTATAACGGCCACCAGCCGCCTCTGAAAACGCAAATGGAAATTACCAGGTATTCCACCCAAAACCATGCAGACCGGCCAATCAAACAGACCGTCTTTATGGGGAATCCGTCAAAAATCCGCTGGTAGTTTTTTGAGGCCGGCGGGAAAACGCTTTCGGCCACCAAAGCAAAGGAACTTGATAAGAAACCCAGCTATTTTTCAAGGGTCATCAGATAAGACCTCAGGTTGCGGTTCTGATTACTGATGCCAAGCTTTTTTCGAATGTTTTTTCTATGAAAACTAACAGTTGCCTCTGAGATATGGAGCAGATCGGATATTTCCTGGGTGCTTTTTCCGTCTTTCACCAGCGTTGCAATCTGCATTTCCTGGGGGGTCAGGAAAATATTAAGGTGGGACAGGCTTTGCATCAACGGGGAAATGATATCATTCAAATGGTCAACGATGATATCCACGATCGTTTTTTCCCTGGCTTTAAGCGGCGCGGTTTTTAATTTGTTAAGGTAGGGGAAAACCAACTCCTTCACATTCGCCAGCACTTTCTTTTCCAGCTCCAGTTTATCCGCCTCACGCTGTTTTAGCAGCACTTTCAACGCAATATTCGTCTCCTCCAGCGCTTCACGGCTGTTTCGCAACGCCTCTTCCGTAAGTTTCAAATTCGTGATGTCCTCGTGACTGACCACCACATACACCGGCCGCCGGCCGGACATTCGAATCACGCGGATATAATACCAGTACCTGGCACTAGGCGAATGACAGGGATAATCATGCACAAACTCTTTACGCAGGCCCTTGGTAACTTGACCGATACCCGCTGCAATTTTTTTCGCTACAGCCGCATCTTCTCCCTCGGCGAGCTCGCAGATTCTCAGGTAATTCTCACCGATTGAATCATATCCGCTGGACTTTCCGTTTTGCACGGCAAAATCCCGCCACGCCTGATTGGTATCCACAATGACGCCATTTTCATCCAAAATAGCAATGTGGGCGGACAATGAATCAAACACCGAGCGGGCGTCGAGTTTGCAAACCGCTGACTCATTCGAGCCGCTGTCACTGGTATTCTTTCCCATGTCGTCCTTTCGTCAAAAAAACGGAAGGGGGTTTTGATGTTAAGTTATCTGCAATGTCATCACATTCTGAAACTGTTTTACAAGATAATAGGTATCCGCGATAACACAGACCAGGGCAGTGGCGGGCTCAGCGATAAACGCTTTTAGATGGGGGTGCTTGTCAACAAAGATGTCCGCAAATGCCTTACGGCTGCTGCTATCCATAACCTCGACGGCCTTTCCCGTTACCGTGACGGCTGCAGCCTCCTGAATATCAGCCACCCGATTCGTGCTGCTGTTGACGAGCACGGCCACCTTTGGATGCATCAGAATATTATTGAACTTTCTGGTGCTTTTGGGCGTTGCAAATATAAGGTGCTTTAGATCCTCAGTTCCTGCAATCGCTACCAAACTCGCAAACGGCTGCCCATCGCCATAGGTCGAAAGCACGCCCAATTTCTGGCGAGTTATCAATTCGAGAACCTGCTGCCGAATGAATTCTGTATCCGTCACTATGCATCAACCTCCGGTCATCTGTTTATGGGCCTTGATCATCGTTTCGGCCACTTTCCCACGGCAGGGAGGCGGCGCCAGGGTGTTTTTGGAAGAGCGGCAGGCTGTTTGAGCGACAGCGAGTTCCTGCCGGTCTGGAAAAAATACCCTGGCGTGGCCGAAATCATGATCATAGCCGGTTTATGTTATTCACCCGCTCCGATTAAGGGAAGCTCCTTGTCGATGCGAAACACGCCCACAAATTTGGTTTCTTCGCTTCTGCCGGGCGTACTTCTTCTACGCAGACGTTCCATTAATTCGCTGTTTTCTTCCTCTCGAATTTTTGTCAGGAAAAATCGTTTCCCCCTATAGCCGACGCCTTCCTCGATAAAAAGGTAAGCCGCCCGGGGATTGGTTTGAAGATTGGCATGCGTCAGCCGATCAAGCATGATAAAGGCAAAGGTGCCCTCTTCCATCACATGCGGTCGCGCATAGATCGCTGAATCGACCTGTCCCTGAGCATCGGCGGTGGAAAGAACCCCAATGCCTTTTGTACTCTCGAAATAAGATTTTAAATCCATATAGCCTCCATATCATCACCATTTACCACGCAGTTGAAAAAGTCGATTGAAGTTGAGAATAGCCATGACCCCATAGGCCGTTTTGCGCTAGAACAATTTACAACTATCCGGTATTTTGGGGGTAAAACGCTCAGGCCGGGTAATTAAAGGCTTTCCCGCGGCTTCGGCGATCCCTTTCAACATACCGGTAAATACCCACTGATGAAAGGGATACAACGCATACCAGTAAAGCAGCCCCGCCACGCCCCTCGGCAAAAACCGGGACAAAAGTTGCAATTCGGTTCGCCCATCGGCTTTGGGAATCACCTGAATATCAAGCAACGCTTCTCCCGGCAGTTTCATCTCCGCCAATAGGCGCAACCGGCTCGGCGGGTCAACTTCCAAAATTCGCCAGAAATCAAGCGCGTCACCCACATTCAGTTCTGACGGGTGACGACGCCCCCGGCGAAGGCCAAACCCGCCGGCCAGCCGATCCACCCATCCGCGAAGCCGCCAGAGAAAGTTCTGAGCATACCATCCGGTTTCGCCGCCAATGCGGCGGATAGGTTCCCATACCGCCTCAGGCGACGCTTTCATTTGACTCCGGTACCCGCATTCCATGATGGCGCCGCCGGCCCATCGGGCATCCCCGCAATAGGCCCATTCCGGCGGAATCATTCGGCCGGCGTCACTCCAACAGGTATCTATTTGGGACTGAGCAAGGCGCTCCAGCGCAAGGCGAATCGCTTCCCGGCAAGACAATAGCGTCTGGGGAATAATTTCCTTAATTCGGTTTTCGGTGCACACCGTCGGCAAACTCAGCCCTTCCGTCAGCGGCCGGGCGATGGCCGCCGGTACCGGGGTGATTAAATGAATCCATCTTGCGCTCAACCCGGGGGTAAGCACCGGCACCGGAAAGATTTTTCGCGGCGGCAGCCCCGCTTCTTGTGAAAAAATCTGTATCAGATCTGTGTATGATACGACATCCGGTCCGCCGATATCAAAGGTTTTCCCCAGCACCGCATCCTTTTCAAGACACCCCGCCAAATACGCAAGCACATTCGTCACGGCAATGGGCTGTGTGGGCATGGTAACCCATTTGGGCGTAATCATAACGGGAAGCCGCTCCACCAAATACCGCAAAATTTCAAAAGAAGCACTGCCGGACCCAAGAATCATGGCAGCCCGAAGCACCGTGACCGGCACCGGCCCGGATCGCAATATGGTCGCCACCTCATGCCGGGAGCGCAGGTGTTTACTGAGGTTTTGATGCGTGGTTTCGCCCAATCCGCCCAGATAAATGATCCGCTGAACGCCGGCCCGTTCCGCCGCCCAAGCCATGTTCTCAGCAGCTTTTCGGTCAGCCTCGACATATCCGGCCTTTCCGGCAATCATGGAGTGCACCAGATAATAAACCGCCCGGCACCCTTTGGCCGCGCCGACCAATGAGTCGGCGTCCAACACATCCCCGGCCACCAGACTCACATTCGGATGCCGCGCCCAGGGTCTGCACGCCAACTTCGCCATGGAACGGCCAAACGCCCGCACATGAACGCCTTTTTCGAGCAGCAGCGGCACCAGGCGACCGCCGATATACCCGGTGGCGCCCGTTACCAAAACCGGCAGCGTGTTCATGACGATTTCTCCATTATCCACCTTTGTCAGAACCATACTTTTGTGCGACTTATTTTTCCGTCAGCGGTTGTGAATCATCTCAACTTTCAACTATCACAATTTTTAATTATGGTAGGGGATTTCAGTGAAATGTCAAGCAGGCTCCTCCGCACATTCGCCAACGGACGACAAAATTTTCCTCTTTCCATATAGCGGATAATTCGATAAATTAGACATCTCGGCGTTCTTTGTTTATAATGCATTCATTAACCGCACCCTCCTGATGAGGCCCTCCCATGAGCGTCTGGGTCGTATCCGCGATATTGCTGCTGACCCTTTATCTGCTCATTTCCGAACAGATATCAGCCGGACTGACCGGCCTCGGCATCATGTCCCTGCTGGTTCTCTTTAAAATCCTTACCCCCAAGGAGGCGGTAGCGGGCATTGCCAATCCCGCGGTGATCACGGTTGGCGCCATGTTCATTATCAGCAAGGGAATGATGCGAACCGGAGCCGTTGAATTTATCGGTCGACGCGTGATAAAGCTGGCCAAGGGCAATTCGACCCTCGCCCTGGTCGTGATTTTGCTCACAATCGCCCTTGCCTCCGCCTTTATCAACAACACCCCGGTGGTGATTCTCTTTATTCCCGTGGTCATGACCATGTGCTGCGAATTCGGCCTGAGCCCTTCCAAATTCCTGATACCCATTTCCTATGCGTCCATTCTTGCCGGCACCTGCACGCTCATCGGCACATCAACCAATATCATTATCAGTGATTTAAGCGCCCAATACGGTTATGGCCCACTGGGCATGTTTGAACTCTCTCGTCTTGGCGTTCCTATCGCGATTTTCGGCCTGATCTTCTTGTCTTTTGGGGCGCCGCGTTTATTGCCCTCGCTATCAAATCCGATCTGCCGAATTCAGGACAACACCCATCGCCGGTACCTGGCAGAGCTTAAAATTCCACGAAAAAGCGCCCTGATCGGCCAAGCGCCCGCACAGGCATTTTCCAAAAACTATCCAGATTTGGAAGTTCTTGAACTGATCAGGTATTCGCATATATACCACCCCACACGAGACACCGTCGAAATTGCGCCGGACGATCTGCTTCTGGTGAAAGGCTCCTTGAATGATCTGGTTGCCATTCTGCATCAGGAAGATGTGACACTACCCCGGTCCGAGGAAGGTCTATCCTTTAATGCCGGCAAAGACGAGCCGATTGTCGTGGAATTGATCATTTCGCCCCAATCCCAAATGTTGGGCCAGCGGCTTATTGAAACGGAGTTGATGCGAAACCCGGATATCAACATCATCGCCATCAAGAGAAGCAATTTGCATTTCACGGAAAGGCAACTTCATGATGTGCGCCTTAAGATCGGCGATATCATGCTGGTATGGTGCTTCGCCAATAAACTTGGCGCCATTCGGGCGGGCAAAGACTATATCATGATAGAAGATGTGTATGAGGAGATTATTCATAAACGAAAAACATGGATATCTTCGATCATATTTGCCGGCATGATCACGGCAGCCACTTCCGGATTGGCCGATATTATGGTGTGCGCGCTTCTGGCGGCATTTTTGATGATTCTAACGGGCTGCTTGCAGATGCGCGATGCGTACAGGGCGCTTCAGGGAGAAGTGTTGTTGCTCATTGCCGGAACCATCGCTCTAGGCACGGCCATGGCGCAAACCGGTACCAGCCAGCTCTATGCGCATGCTTTTTTACGGCTACTCTCGGGCTATTCCCCCCCTGTCATTTTGGGCGGCATCATCTTGATGACCAGCATCAGTACGCAAATATTAAGTAACAACGCCACGGCCGTTCTCATCTTGCCCATCGCCATCTCAGCGGCAACTTCACTGGGGGTGGATCCGAAACCGTTTATTGTCGGAGTTTGCTTCGGCGCCAGCGCGTGCTTTGCCACGCCCATCGGTTACCAGACGAACCTGCTGGTTTACGGCCCGGGCGGATACCGGTTCAGCGATTACCTGAAACTGGGCATGCCATTGAATCTGATGGTATTGATCGCCGGCGCCCTTTTTATTCCGCGCCTGTGGCCGTTTTAACGTCGGAGAGAAATGAATATTTTCGTGCTGGATACCGATTTTGAGCGCTGCGCCCGGTACCATTGCGATCAGCATGTCGTCAAAATGATACTTGAAAGCGCGCAAATTCTTTGTTCGGCACTTCACATTCATGGGTTTAACACCCCCTATAAACCAACCCATTTAAAGCATCCCTGCGTGCTGTGGGCAGCCGCCTCTTATGATAATTTCAATTGGCTGAAAAAATTGATGGTTTACCTTAACAAAGAATATCGATATCGTTTCAGAAAAAGCATGGATCACCGATCCATCGACATTCTCGGAAAAATTAACGGGATGGCCTATGAGGCCAGGGGGCTTACCCCATTTGTTCAAGCCATGCCGGAAAAATATCAGGTGCCCGGCGATGCGGTGCGCGCGTACCGAGCGTATTATATCGGCGAAAAACTCAAATTCGCAAAATGGCGAAGACGCAGGCGTCCTCCTTGGACACGGGCGTTACCCTTTTAAGGTCGAGAGGAAAAAACAATGGATCAGGCAATTCGAATAGGCATCAGCGCTTGCCTTCTGGGCGAAAAGGTTCGATATGACGGCGGCCACAAGAAAGACCGGTTTCTCACCGATACCTTGGGGCAATATGTAACCTATGTTCCCGTCTGCCCGGAAGTCGAATGCGGGCTCGGTGTGCCTCGGGAAACCATGCGGCTCGTCGGCGACATCGAAGCGCCGCGGCTGGTAACCACCCAAAGCGGTATCGACCATACGGCGCAAATGGTCACATGGGCGAGGCAACGCGCGCAAGCGCTTGAATCAGAAAACCTGTGCGGATTTATTTTTAAAAGCGATTCTCCCAGCAGCGGCATGGAGCGGGTCAAGGTATATGGAAAAAGCGGCATGCCAGTCAAAAAGGGCGTGGGCGTGTTTGCTCGAATTTTTATGGCGCATTTTCCGTTTTTGCCGGCGGAAGAAGAAGGGCGCCTTCATGATCCCGCGCTTCGAGAAAATTTTATTGAAAGGGTGTTCGTGTTCAAGCGATGGCGGGAACTTTTATCCGGGCAGAAAAAAAGAGGCGAGCTGGTCGCCTTTCATACCCATCACAAGCTAATGATACTCGCCCACAGCCCCGCGCATTACAAGGAAATGGGAAAACTCATCGCCAAAATCAAGGTCATACCTGCCGAAACACTTTATGATACCTATCAATCCCTGTTGATGGCGGCCCTGCAATTAAAAGCCACGCCCGCCAAAAACACCAATGTCCTTCAACACGTCCTAGGATATTTTAAAAAGCAACTCACCGGGGATGAAAAACAAGAGCTTCTCGATATCATCAGTCTTTACCAAAAACGCCATGTCCCGCTCATTGTGCCGGTGACCTTAATCAATCATTATGTGCAAAAATACAATCAACCCTATTTGAAGTCGCAATTTTTTTTATCCCCCCACCCTATTGAGCTAAACCTTAGAAATCATGCGTAAAAAGATGGTCGCTGCTTCAGCCATCGGCATTTATAAAGGGAATATGCAGGCGTTGTTTCCCGATTTATTTTTCCTTGTGGGTTGGTTTTTCGGGCTGTTTTTCTTTGCTTGGCAACTGACAAGCACCTTTCAGTCAGGATGAAATGCCCATTTTAGGCAAAATGACCAATTGAAACAGCAGCCATACACCAATGACAATCAGTATCACAATCAGATTATACATGGTTATACCTCCTTAATCGGGAATTATTCGGCAAAAGATCCTCCCTTTTTGCGCGTCGGCGTTCCCGCTTTCGCGTCGCCCGATCCGGGGCCTTTGAGCCTGTCTTTATGCCCTTTTTTATAATGTAAACCATAAAACTCGACGCATCACAATGAAAGAATTGCGGGCATCCGCCTTGATTATGACGTATAAAATGAATTAATACAGGGGTTGACGATATAAATTGACTCGGCTTAAACCCCATGTCATATTTTGTAAGAATTCAGCGGGCACGATGTGGCAATGCTTCGGCTCTATCCGAAAAGGAGGCAGGCAATGGAGGGAAACAACCATGCAATGAAAAAGAACATCTCGGCACCCGCATGGCAATCGCATGTAGAAATGAACAGCTGGGAACAAAAGCCTTGCGGGGAATCGAATGGAAGCTGCGGCACTGTTTGAACGCGTTCCGCGTGAGTTTGCCGCAGCTGGAATCCGATTTTTCTCAAGGCTGAAGCGGGCTATGGGGTACATGCGATTGCCCTGTCGGCGCCCACGTGTCGTATTGACAACCTTATTGATATTAGATAGAAAATTTAATTCAATAATGTTTCCTAACAAAACGATATGAAAAACAACAAAGCAATATTTTTCCCGACATGAATAACAGCCCCGAGCATTCTGAAGTGCCGAATAAAATTTCTGAATGCGGGACGTGTTTTTCATTAACCATGGAATCAGGGAATTACTATGATAATCGGCCTGGATGTCGGCGGTACGCATACGGATGTCGTGCTTTTGGGAAAGAACGGACTGATTCGTGAATTTAAGATTCCCACCAATCAATCCGACCTGTTTGAGACGGTATTGACCGGCTTGCATCAAGTTACCGACGGGATTGATCCGAACACTATCGGGCGGGTGGTTTTCAGCACCACGCTAACCACCAATGCAATCGTCCAGAAAGAAACACCGCCTGTCGGAATAATCGTCACAGCCGGACCGGGGATTGATGCTGCTTTGCTTCAAGTTTCCGATCATTATCATTCGGTAACCGGGGCGATTGACCATCGTGGGCGCGAAATTCAACCGGTCAACACGGATGAAATTATCGCGATCTCCCGAAAACTCGTAACCGCTGGTGTGCATTATGTCGGAGTGGTCGGAAAATTCTCCACGCGCAATCCTTCTCACGAACTTAAAATAGCCTCCCTCCTGGAGGGGCAATTTGAAAAAGTTTTTTTAGGGCATCAAATGTCCGGCAATCTGAATTTCCCCAGAAGAATCGCTACGGTTTATCTCAATGCCGCCGTTTACCCGATTCATAAAACATTTTTCGAGGCCGTCCAAAAATCCCTGGTGGAAAAAGGGATCCTTAGATCGATCAAGATTCTGAAGCCTGACGGCGGTACCATGAGATTTGATTCTTCCATCGATTATCCGGGCCACACGATCCTTTCCGGACCGGCGGCCAGCGTGATGGGCGCCCTACCGTACGCATCCAAAAATGTGGGAAGTCTGGTACTCGATATCGGCGGCACTACAACCGATATGGCGGTTTTGGTTGACGGCGTTCCCCTGCTGGACCCGTTGGGCGCTGAATTGGGCGGGTATAAAACACTGATCCATGCCATGAACACTCACTCGATCGGTGTCGGCGGAGACAGCTTTGTCCGCGTGATAGATGGTCGCCTGGAGATCGGGCCGGACCGCAAGGGCCCTGCCATGGCCTTTGGCGGTTTGTCGCCCACCCCCACGGATGCGCTTTTCGTCTTGGGACTCATCTCTGATGGAAATCGCCAAAAATCCATTGACGGCCTTACGCCGGTTGCCGAAGCCTTGGGAACAACGGTCGAAAATGCAGCGGCCCTGATCCATGAGAAAACCTGCCAGGATATATTGGATGCGGCGACGCAGATGATCGTTCGCATTAATTCCAAACCGGTTTATACGGTTCACGAACTCCTCGAAAATTACAAGGTTAACCCAACTGAAATATTAGTGCTTGGCGGACCTGCGGCCATTTTGTCCAAAAAGCTTGAGGAAATAAGCGCGCTAACAGTCCGGGCCTTACCTAACAGCAAGGTAGCCAATGCCATCGGTGCTGCGCTGGCTAGAACCACCTGTGAGCTGACCTTTTTTGCCGATACCGAGCAGGGAATCTGCACGGCACCGGAAGAAAACTATCTGAAAAAAATAGGAAAAGAATTCAGCAACCAAGATGCCGTTCGGGAAGCCTTTGAGCTGCTCAGGCACAAGGGGCTGCAAATGGGCGCCGACCCGGATCACCTTGAAATGGAAGTGGTCGAAAACATTCAGTTCAACATGGTCCGTGGATTTTATACCACGGGTCGAAATATCCGCACAAAAGTTCAAATCAAGCCGGGGCTTATTCACGGCTACGAATTATTTGCGGGCCTGGAAACACCGGCATCCCCCTCTTAAGGCGGCGGCGCCGGAAGCTAAACGCTTGAAGCCGGGAAGCCGGAAGGCTTTGAGGACAAATACCATCATGGATGGACATCGATATTAACAATCGGAGTAACTATGTTGCACGCTAAACATAAAACCGGCCTTGTGTTTTTCCCTGCTTTTGACTGGGCTATCAGCCCCACCCATCCGGAACGGGAAGAGCGGCTTCTTTACACTCAGGATCAGGTGATTGAAGAGGGCATTTTCGATATCGAAGGAATTCATGAATTCAAGCCGGGCCTGTGCACCGTCGAAGACATTCAACGTGTCCATTTTTGTGTTCCCGATGTTTCCGCAGTGACGACCGAATCCCATTTCATCAGCGCGGGCGGCGCGAAAACCATTGGAAAAGCGGTTCTCGACAAAAAAATCGAGCACGGTTTTGCGCTGGTCCGCCCCCCGGGACACCACGCCATGCGGGTTGTTCACGGCGCCAGGGGATTTTGCAACATTAATATCGAAGCAGTCATGATCGAATACCTGCGCACCGCCTACAATGTTAAAAAAGTGGCCATCGTGGATACGGATTGCCATCATGGTGACGGCACCCAAGACATTTACTGGCATGATCCGAACACCCTCTTTGTTTCGATGCACCAGGACGGCCGAACCCTCTATCCCGGCTCTGGGTTTGCCAATGAGATGGGAGGGCCTACAGCCGTGGGAACGACCGTCAATATTCCGCTGCCGCCGCACACCTCGGAAGAAGGGTTTCTTTATGCCCTCACCGATATCGTGTTACCCATCCTAAAGGATTTCAAGCCGGATCTTATCGTCAATTCAGCCGGCCAGGACAATCATTTTACCGATCCCATCACCAATATGAATTTTTCCGCGCAAGGCTATGCGGACCTGACCCGCCTGTTAAAACCGGACATCGCGGTTTTAGAAGGCGGCTATGCCATCGAGGGCGCCTTGCCCTATGTCAATGTCGGCATCATTCTGGCCATGGCCGGCCTCGATTACAGCAAGGTCGTGGAGCCGGATTACGATGCAGAAAAAACAAGACAAACGCCCGGCATCATGGACTGGATCAAACGAACCGGTGAAACCGTTTTGGGCAATTGGGCGCAACGTGAAAAAACGAAAGCCGATTTACTGTCAAAAAAGAAGCTCGACGAACGAACGCGCAATATCTATTATGACACGGACAATATTGGTGAACGGCAGATAGAAACCATTCGCGCCTGCCCGGATTGCCCTGGCGCCTTGAAAATCGCTTCGTCCAGTGATCGTGGTGTTCAGATTCTCGCGGTTCATATTCCCATTGATGCTTGCGGGGAATGCACCCATCTCGGGTATCAGTGGTATGAATCCGCTAATGGAGCCGATTATAGCCACATTTACCTGCAGGACCGGAAAAAAGATATCTATCTCGTCCGCGCCCTGGGCAAATAATGATACGGCACCAACGCCATGTCAAAGCCGGGTGGGCCTGCGCACTCAATTAAGGTAGGCCGTTGGCCGCCAAGCAGCCCAGCCGCCCATCTGCCGGCTAAGGGAATAACTCGTTACGCTCGTGACCCCATACAGGCAAACCCATATTCGGGAAAATCTTCGGCTTCGCGCTGGAATATTACAACTGGTTCGGCGGTTTTTTAACAACAACCACTTTCTCGAAGTCGAAACCCCAATCCGTTTATCTACCCCGGCGCCCGAACGGCACATCGAACCCATCCCTTGCGGATCATGGTGGTTGCAGCCGTCCCCCGAGCTTTTTATGAAGCGCCTGCTTTCCGCCGGATATGCGCGTATTTTTCAAATCTGCAAATGTTTTCGACACCGGGAACGAGGGCGCAACCATCTGAGCGAATTTACGATGCTGGAATGGTATTGCGCCGGGATTGACTATTTTGATTTCATGGACCAGTGTGAAGGGTTGGTTCGGACCGTTGCTCACGGCCTCGGTACGCCGGATACCCTTCATTATCAGAACCATACCGTCGATATCAGCGCCCCGTGGTCGCGCATGTCAGTGGCGGATGCCTTTTCCCGCTGGGCAAAGCTGACACCCGAGGCGGCCCTGGCGCAAGATCGATTCGAGGAAATCATGGTCAACGACATCGAGCCGATGCTGGGATTCGATAAACCGACTTTTTTATATGATTACCCGGCCGCCTGCGGGTCGCTAGCCAGGCTGGACCCTTTGCGTTCCGATGTTGCCCAACGCTTCGAACTTTACATCTGCGGGCTTGAATTGTGCAATGCGTTTGTGGAATTGACTGACCCGGTGGAACAACGCGTCCGTTTTGAAGACGAACGCAGCGCTATGGCCCGCGCCGGAAAAACATGTCACGCCTTGCCGGAAGCCTTTCTTTCCGCGCTCGGGGACATGCCGGAGGCCGCCGGTAATGCGATGGGCATCGATCGGCTCGTGATGATCTTCGCTGACACTCGCTGTATCGACGATGTGGTGGCTTTCACACCGGAAGAAAGTTAAACTAATAGCTGATAGCTCATAGCTGATAGCTCATAGCTGATAGCTCATAGCTGATAGCTCATAGCTGATAGCTGATAGCTGATAGCCTACCGGCTTTCATCCATATTTTTTTTCATAATGGGTGAGCACTAACAAAGGAGGTCATATATGGATTTTGTCATTATTGGCGGGGATGCCGCCGGGATGAGCGCGGCCAGCCGGGCCAGGCGCCACCTCCCCGGCCTAACCATAACCGTGTTTGAAAAGACACAGGATGTTTCCTACAGTGCTTGCGGCATGCCTTACAACATCGCCGATGCGAGCAGCGATATCGAAGCGTTGGTGGTTCGGCACGCGCAGGTGTTCCGCGACAAACAAGATATTCACCTGCTCACGGGCCATGAAGTAACAAAAATTGATATTCACAGAAAACAAGTCTCCGGCATCACATTGGACGGCGCCTCCTTTTCGCATGGGTATGACAAATTGCTGATCGCCACCGGGGCCTCTCCGACCATTCCCCCTATACCCGGTGTCGACTTGCCCGGTGTATTGCCCCTTAAAAACCTCGAAGACGGCAGAAAAATAAAATCTTTTCTCGCGGATCAACCGGTCCAAAAAACAGTCATCATCGGCATGGGATATATCGCACTTGAAATGTGCGAGGCGCTGAGCGCCAGAGGCATTCAGGTCGACATGGTCAAACCCCGGCCCGGCCTGTTGCCATGGATGGCGCCGGAACTGTCAACTGTTGTAATCGACACGCTATCCGCGCATCATGTGGGCGTTCATGATGGTCATCACATCAAAAAAATTGAAAAAGAAGCCTCTTCCCTTCGGGTTGTCTGCAAAGAGTTAACCCTTTCCGCCGACATGGTATTGGTGGCTACCGGCGTTCAGCCCAACAGCGCCATCGCTGCAGCCGCCGGCATTTCCCTCGGCGCCGGCAGTGCCATTGCCGTGGATTCATTCATGAGAACCAGTGTAGAGGATATTTATGCTGCCGGCGACTGTGCCGATGCCCTGCATGTGGTTACGGGAAAAAGCGCCTGGATACCCCTGGCGCTCAGGGCGAACCGGTCCGGATGGGCAGTGGCGGATAGTATTGCCGGCAAGGCCACAGCGCTTGAAGGCATCGCCGGTACAGCCGTTTTCAGGGTATTTGATCTTGAGGTGGCCCGTAGCGGTCTCACGGAGAAAGAAGCGCTGGCCGCCGGATTTACACCCGAATCCGTGACCATCCAATCCCGATCCCGAGCGCATGGGCATCCCGGGGCCACCCCCATATGGGTTCATATGGTCGGCGACAAGGGTTCCGGCCGCCTTCTGGGAACTCAGATGGTGGGGCATGAAGGCACTGCCCACCGGATAAATGCCATCGCCGTCGCCCTTCACAATAAAATGACGGTCGCCCAGTTTAGTCAAACAGATCTGGCCTATGCCCCGCCGTTCGGGCCGGTGTGGGATCCGATGCTGACCGCGGCTGTTCAATTGATGAAACAAATCTAACCAACAAAAATCGTGCTGCCTTGCCGCAACCCGGTAAGGACGGGCGACCGGCCGGTCGCCCCGACTAACGGACCAACAAGCCCAATGGATGAACAACATCCTAAAAAGCTATCGCAAAGAACTTTGGTTTGAGGTTCCCACTCGCCGGGCCTTTATCAACATCACGCCTTATGTACAGGAATGCCTTCTGGAAAGCGGGATTAACGAAGGACTTTTGCTCTGCAACGCCATTCGCATTATGGCATCGGTTTTCATCAATGATGACGATGAGTCAGGGCTTCATCTCCATTATGAGAAATGGCTTGAAAAACCGGCTCCCCATGAACTGATCACTCGGTATCGGCATAATGTGGGAGCAGATTTTTTACGGTGAATTCGATGGGCAGCGGAAAAAGCGCGTGCTGGCAAAAACCATCGGAAAGCAAAGCAGATTCAGCATGATTTTGGCGTCATTTTTTATTTTTCTTGACTCCACCCCCATACTGTGATTTAAGACTTCTCTTTAGCTTTTTTCATTGTTAATATAAATGTTTTCCGCAGGTTTGGCGGCCAAAAAAATCCATTGGGACGCTGTCCGCTAACCCTCTGAACGTCCAACAAATTTGAGGGAAGTAACTGACCGAAAGCCGGGCAGAGCATACAGCTAACCGGACTTTTGCAAAGCACCCCTTCAATTGCATGGTAAAAGAGGAAAATTGTATGGAAACTGGCAGTAAACTTGAAAAAATCTTAAAAGCCGGACATTTTGCCTTTACGGGGGAACTAGGCCCTCCCCGCGGCTCGAACGTAGAAGCGATTAAAAAGAAAGGCCAACCCCTTGTCGGCCATGTGGACATGGTCAACATTACGGATAATCAGACCGCCATGGTCCGCATGTCCAGTTGGGCCGCCGCTCTGATCGCCAAAGAAATCGGTCTGGAGCCAAACTATCAAATGGTCTGCCGCGACCGGAACCGGTTGGCCATGCAAGCCGACATTCTCGGCGCCTACGCACTCGGCCTTCGAAATATTCTTTGCCTTTCCGGTGACCATCAAATGTTCGGCGACCATCCAAACGCCAAGGGCGTGTTCGATATCGACTCCATGCAGCTGATCAGCATGATTAAACGAATGCGCGATGAAGGAAAGTTTTTAAGCGGCGCCGATATCGACGGGCCACCCCAGATGTTCATCGGAGCAGCGTCCAACCCGTTCGGCGAGCCCTATGAATGGCGCGTTCACCGGCTGGCCAAGAAGGTGGAGGCCGGGGCCGATTTCATTCAAACCCAGTGCATTTACAACATGAAACGCTTCCGTGAATTCGTCAAACAGGCCAATGACATGGGCATTCTCGAGAATGTCTACCTGCTGGCCGGCGTCACGCCCATGAAAAGTCTTGGTATGGCGCGATACATGCAAAAATCGGTACCCGGCATGGATGTACCTGAAGAGGTTATTGACCGCATCAAAGGCGTTGACAAAAAGAAGCAGGCCGACGAAGGCATCAAAATAGCCTGTGAACAAATCGCAGAATTCAAGGAAATGAAGGGCATTGCGGGCGTTCATCTCATGGCCATCGAATGGGAACATAAGGTGCCGGAAATAGCCGAGCGCGCCGGCATGCTTCCAAGACCGACGGTTTGATGGGAACGTTTCAATTTAGCAGACTTCAACCTTAAACTCAGGAGCATTGAATGTACGACCTTGTCAGAGGCCCCCTGGTTTGGGTTTCATTTATCGTTTTTATAATAGGAACCGTTTACCAGGTCATACGGTTCTATAAAATGACTAAAGAACTTGACAAGCCCGGATTCAGTTTGCCGCCGGTTAAAAAGGAGGCGGGTGCGGACAAGATTACTGCCCAAAACTGGTCCAAGCGGATTAAGCTGAGCATTCTCGGCATCAGTCCGGGCACCATCACCGTAAGCACGATTTTTCATGTTTGCCTCTTGATCACGCCGATTTTTGTGCTGGGCCACAATGAACTGCTCGATTTATCGTGGGGGTTCAGTCTTTTCTCATTTTCAGAAGCCATTACGGATACGATGACCCTTATTTTTCTGGTCTGTGCCGCGTTTTTCCTGTTGCGGCGTATCTTTCTGGCGCGGCTACGGGCAATTTCCTCATTTTATGATTATGTGGTCCTTTTTCTGGCGATAATGCCGTTTCTCACGGGTTTTCTGGCCTATCATCACCTGTTCGACTACCGGACCGTCATGATTCTTCACATGCTGTTCGGCGAATTGATGTTGATGGCCATTCCATTCACAAAGCTGGTTCATATGATATTTTTCTTTCTCAACCGGTTTGTTATCGTGAATGAGCATACCCTGGGCAAAGGCAGCAGAGTGTACGCGTAACTAAATTTAAAAAAGCAAGTTCCGGAGACACAAATGGCGGAGCCGAATATTGCAACATTGAATAGCGAACAAGACGTTGACGTTAACGAAATAAAAGCGGTCCTGGACGCCCACCGGGCTAAAATGAAGCTTTCCCTAAAAGTCTGCGCTCACTGCAGCCTGTGCGCGGAAAGTTGTTTTTTATACACCAACACCAACGATCCCAAATACATGCCGAGTCATAAATTCATTAACTCTATCGGCAAGTTGTATAAAAAAAAGGGAAATATTGACCGGGCCGGCTTGGAAGAAATCGGGGATATCGTTTTTAACCGATGCGTCCTTTGCACCCGGTGCTACTGCCCCTTTGGTATCGATATCCCCAACATGATCGCACTGGGCAGGCAGATCTGCCGGTCACAGGGCATTTTTCGGCAATACGACGTGGAATAAGCCGTTTGAGGCTGCCGGCGGCATAAATGCGCCGGGCAACGGTTTGAAAGGTATAAAAGCAGATGGGTTACAAGAGAAATTGGTTTTGGAAAATCGCCCTTCCGGTGCTGGCCGCACTGATGGGTTGGGCTTCGATCGGTTTCGGTCAACCTGAAGAAATTGTGCTGGACAACGCCGATTCGTTTCAACAGAAACAACGAAGCGCCGTGTTGTTCCAGCACGAAAAGCATATGGAAGGGCTCGAGTGCCTGAGCTGCCACCACCGGTACGAAAATGGCGAGAATGTATTGGACGAGGCGGAATTGGAGGAAGGCGCTGAAAATGTTACCTGCGTTTCCTGCCATAACGCGGAATCGGATATTGACCTCAGAAAAGCGTTTCATCGTCAGTGCATGGGATGCCACATGAAGCTGCGCAAGCAAAGCCATAGCACCGGCCCCGAGCTATGCGGCGAGTGTCATCCGAAAAAATAAAAGCCGATTAAGGCTGACGGCTCTTTGCCCATAAGATGCAAACGAGCGATCGGCCGTTTATCATTCATGGAGGTTTGAACTGTGATTAAAGCGAAAAGAAAACCGATTGAAGAAATCGTCGATTCGATCAGGGAATACAATCGCATTCTCAATGTCGGTTGCGGTGGTTGCGTATCGGTCTGCCTTGCCGGCGGCCAAAGGGAGGTGCTTGCCTTAAACGCCGATCTGAATATGCAATTTAAATTGGAAAACGCACCCAACCGGGTGGATTCCTATACCATTGAAAGGCAATGCAATCTGACCTATTATACCGAACTTGATAAAATTGCACCGAAATATCAAGCTATTATTTCAATGGCTTGTGGTGCAGGCGTTCAATTGATGGCAGAACGGTTTCCCAATGTTCCGGTTTTTCCGGCGGTCAATACGGTTTCCATCGGAATCGACAGAGAGATCGGCATGTATGAAGAAAGATGCCGCGCCTGTGGTGAATGTGTTCTCGGTTACACCGGGGGGGTTTGTCCGGTCACACGATGCGCCAAGGGGCTGTTCAACGGGCCGTGCGGCGGAACCAACAAGGGTAAGTGCGAAGTAAGCAGTGAGATTCCTTGCGCATGGGTGGAAATTTATGAGCGACTCAAGGCGCAAAACCGACTGCATCACATCAAAAAAATCCGTCCGGCAATGCTGTGGCAAAACCAGACTCAGAGAACCATTGTTCAGCCGCTATACGAAAATCGCTACACCAAGGCGGAGCAAGCCTAATTTCAAAGTGCCCTCCTGCCCTTTTTTGAACACCCGGGTTCAATGAGCCCGGGTGTTGCTTTTTGTTCGCGTTTTATTCTGCTGCCTACAAGCCTTTTGTTCTCTCCCGTTCAGTATAATCAAGCGCCGTGTTTGCATTCAATACGGCTGGCGGCCTTTCATACTAGGCACTTATACCTATAACAAAATAGGCATGAGTGCCAATTGCCGAAACCCGCAGTGTCTGCTATTCCCAAGCATCGAATCAATCTTATTTCTCAGCGACACACAACGTTTTGAATATCGGCGTCTCCGCGCGGCAGAAGTGAAAACCGGGGCACCATCATCTTTCTGCAATCATTACTCATGGACACGGTTGTTGCCTTATTTACCATTACATTCGCAAAGTTCAACCATTCAATCCAAAAGGAGGAAGAACAATACGAGTTGTTGTTGCAAGTAATCCGCTTATCGTTTTTTCGCGGCTGTGCTAACACCATAAGAGTTTTCGGTTTGCCCGCCCGGGGCATCAGTCGCTTTTATTAACCGCAACAAAGAGGAGAGAAGTGACAATGGAAAGCGGTACCGTAAAATGGTTCAATGATCAAAAAGGCTTCGGGTTTATCAAAAAAGAAGACGGCAATGATGTGTTTGTCCATTATTCTGGAATCCAAGGCAAAGGATATAAATCCTTGGCCGAAGGGGACCGCGTAAGTTTCGAAATTGAAGACGGAGGCAAGGGCCCGGCAGCCAAAAATGTATTGAAGCTATAATGTCATGCTCGCTTTCCGCAAATACGAAATATGAATGACATTCCGTCCACCAGTGACGACGGAAAGCGAGCGATTCTCAAGAGCGGAAAAAAATTTCACCCAGGGATACGTGGCTATAAAGCGGCCCCCAGCTTGTCGGCGATGTCGGCAAAGACCCGCGTTGCCGGTGCGTTTTCGAATTGTTCATGAAATGCGCAACCCGCATCGCCGCAACGAACCATGTTGTTGTCAAACGGGATTTTGCCCAGAAAAGGGATTCCCATGGCTGCTGCGGTGCGCTCTCCGCCACCGGAGCCGAACATATCGATCACCTCGCTGCAATGGGGACACGCAAATCCGCTCATATTTTCGATAAGTCCGAATATTTTCATGTTGACGGTTTTGCAAAAATTTATGGATTTGCGCACATCCGCCAGGGAAACCTCCTGCGGCGTGGTTACGATAACCGCCTTGGCATCCGAAACGGTCTGCGCGATGGTCAATGGCTCATCGCCAGTGCCGGGGGGGCAATCAATCACCAAAAAGTCAAGCGGCCCCCAAGCGACCTCGCCGATAAACTGCTGAATCGCGGAATATTTCATCGGACCCCGCCAGATCACCGCGTCATCTCTTCCCTGCATCAGGGATTCAATGGAAACAACTTTCAAATTATCGGAATATTTCATGGGTTCAAGTTTACGATTGCTATCAAGTTCGAGCATTCCCGTAAGGCCCAGCATTCTAGGCACATCGGGGCCATGCAGGTCCACATCCATGATGCCAACCTGATACCCCTTTTTGGCAAGCGCTAAGGCCAGGTTGACTGAAACACTGGTTTTACCGACCCCCCCCTTACCGCTCATGATAATAATTTTATTTTTTATGTTATTTAGCGAGTTCGCAATGGCGGACTTTAATTCATCCTCCGGTGATACTTTCTTTTCACTTCCACAATTACAAGCCGAGGCTGAATGAGCATCGCCGCCACAATCACAGGCCGATTTGCTATCCGAGGAACAATTGCAATCCGATGAACATTTTTCCATAATAAGACCCTTTTCTTGATAATGGGCACATAAGACCCGTCCCGTTTTTTATGACATCACCTTTTTCCTTGCCGCGGTGCTGAATTACTTACAATACAAACCCGCCCGTTAAGCGGCCTTTTTTTATTATCAGCGCCAAATATAAGCGCTCAATAGAATATTTCAAGCTATTTGTCGATCGTTACATCAGCCGTGACGTTAACTTATTTCCAGTCCATGAAGATCATAATCCCCACTGATTGCAGCATGACTGTTGAATTCAACCGCTCGGACGAGAATCCCCCTTGAATTATCAGGATAACTTTGATAGCAGACAAGGCGAAGAACAAATAACCTTCCGCTACAGACTAAAAGCAACCTATGGGAATTAAAGAAAACCGGCGTCAAGACCGCCATAAAATAGGCGTTCATGCCACCATTATCACAACCGATGCCACCATTCCGGTTTATGCCGTTGATATCAGCGTCAATGGGCTTCGTGTGGAATCTTCCGATCCCATTCTCCCTGAAACGGTCGTTGCGGTTGCGCTTGCGCTCAATGAGGAAACGCTGCTTTCGGGAAACGTGCTTTGGGCCATAGAAAAAACACGAAGGGGTAAGCCTTATTATGAGATTGGGATCGAAATTCACGCCATCATTCTCGAGGAAATGGAAGCCATCGGTTTTCCAAAAAAAGCGGCGTTAGTAAAAGAGATTTTATCAAGGTTGGCATAGTGGCCTATCTATTGGACGCCTTTCCTGTTCAGAAAGGGCCCGTATTTTTTATCTGTTTCAAGAAAATGCATTTCGTATAATTGATCAATTCCTCCAAAATCGATCCCAGAGATTCCCGGTCTTCCCCGCGGCTCAAGGATTCATAGAGTTCATGTAACTGCTCAGTATCCAGGAGACAGCATTCAGAATTCAGAATAAAAACAACTGAAGGCAGCCGGATTAATCCCATTGCATGAAGATATCGGTGCGTAGTGCTTCATTCTGAATTCTGGCTTCTAGATTCTGTGTTCCTAAGTAGTTACCTTTGTTTTTAATAATCAACCTTGATTTTTGACAGTTAAAGAGGGATATTGCGCCCAATTCCGTTTATCGAGGACACCGCTATTGAACTTAATAAAAATTAGAAATCGGTTAACATCCATTTCGAACCCGGAACGGGCCGGCATCTCCAAACGCTTTTTTAAAACCGGACCGGGTGAATACGGGGAAGGCGATCAATTCATCGGCGTCAGGGTGTCCCTTCTTCGCATTCTATCTAAGCAATACGTCAACTTGTATCATAATGAAATCGATATCCTGTTAGCCTCACCGATTCACGAGGAGCGATTGCTGGCGCTTCTGATCCTGATTCAACAATATAAAACAGGCGATGACGTCATTAAGAAACGAATTTACAACTTATACCTGAATCGTACCGAGTTCATTAACAGCTGGGATTTGGTAGACGTGACAGCAGAACACATTGTGGGCCACTATCTTCTGGACAAGGACAAGGGCCCCCTCTATCAGCTCTGCGCCTCCGAAAACCTGTGGGAAAGGCGCATCTCGATCATCTCGACCTTTTGTCTTATCAAACAAAACCTGTTTGATGATACCCTTCGCATATCAAAGCGCTTGCTTCATGATCCCCATGAATTGATTCACAAAGCCGTGGGCTGGATGCTTCGAGAAATCGGCAAACGGAATCAGGGGGCTGAAGAGGCATTTTTAGCGGCTCATTATGCCGACATGCCGCGCACCATGCTCAGATACGCGATTGAAAAGTTCCCGGAACCGTTGCGGCAAGCCTATCTTAAAGGAGCTATTAGCCGTTAGCTATTGGCTGATAGCTTAACGATAAGGTTTTAGCTAACCTTTGACGAACAAAAAGTATTATGATAGGGCTCCTCAGTTCCACCCTGTCAGCCAGCGCACTGAATAAGGAATTAAATATGAAAACACTCGACCATCAACAAAACGGCCAACTTAAAATCAGGAGATCCGGGATGTCAAAAACCATCAGTCGTACCCTAATCGTTTTATTCGCCTTTATGTTCATTGTCTTTTTCACCATGCCGGCCATAGGGCAACAACCGCCGTCAGCCAAGGCCCCGGAAAATGTTGCAATGGTAAACGGAGCACCCATTACCAAAAAAGCTTATGATCAGGAGTGCCAGATGATCATGACACAAATGACGCAACGTGGGCAAAAGATCGAGGACAACCAGCTTGAATCGTTCAAAGGCAAGGTTTTGGACCAGATTATCGGTACCGAATTACTGTACCAGGAGAGCAAAGAAAAGGGAATCAACATCTCCGAAGAAAAATTAACCCAGCATCTGGCCGACATAAAAAAGAAATTTCCTTCGGAGGCGGAATTTAATAAAGGTATCGCCGATATGGGAATGACCGAGACTGAAATGAAGGTCAAAATTAAAAAATCAATGGCGCTGCAAGAACTTATCACGCAATATATCTCAAAGGACTTGGTCACAACCGACGATGAGGCCAAGAAGTTTTATAATGAGCGAGCCGAGTTGTTCCAATCGCCGGAAACCGTTAAAGCAAGCCACATTCTAATCAAGTCGGCACCGGATGCAGCTCAGCCCGAAAAGGACGCAGCGCTGAAAAAAATTAAAGAAATTCAGAAAAAAGTTAAAAAGGGCGAAGATTTTGCCGAACTTGCCAAGAAAAATTCAGAATGCCCCAGCGCCCAAAACGGCGGCAATCTTGATTTTTTCGGCAAAGGGCAGATGGTGAAACCCTTTGAAGATACAGCCTTTGCATTGGCGCCGGGTCAGGTCAGTGATATCGTCGAAACCCAATTCGGATATCATCTGATTAAGGTAACGGAAAAAAAGAAGGCCGAGAAAGTACCTTTTGAAACAGCCAAGGAGCGAATTAAAGAACATTTGACAACGAACAAGACCCGTGAAAAAGTGGACCAACACATCAATATGCTGATGGGGAAAGCCAAGATAGAAAAATTCATGTAACCGACTCACAACACGGCAATCCGGTTTTTGCCCATTTGATGCGAAAAGAACAACCATGGCGCCCAAGACCAATTTGTCTTGGGCGCTCCGGAAAAGCCGCCCGGCTGAATACCATCGAAGCCTTGCGCGGGCTATTCCCCATTTTCAGCCATCATCAACTCGCCTTTCGGCAAAGCGAGCATTTCCATCAAATCCTCCCGGGAAAAGCTTTTTAAAAGGCCCGGATCATCTTCCTTGACAATGCTGTCCATCAGATTGCGTTTGGCCATGATGATAGCGGAGATTTTTTCTTCCAGGGTTCCTTCGGTGACCAGTTTAAACACCTGAACCCCCCGGGTTTGACCGATACGATGCACCCGGTCCGTAGCCTGATCCTCCTTGGCGGCATTCCACCACCGATCATAATGAATCACCACGGAGCCGCCGATCAAGTCGACCCCGGTGCCGCCCGCTTTCAGGCTACCCACATAAACTCGGCATGCCGAATCCTCGTTAAACCGCCGAATAATCTCACCGCGTTTTCTACTGGCGCCGGTCAGGGTGACAAACCCCACCTTCTGCGCGGCCAGATATTTTTCCATGATTCGAACCATGCCCAGAAACTGGGTGTAAACAACCACCTTCTGGCCGCTGTCCAGACTCTCCGAAAGAAGCTCTTTAAACAGCTCCCACTTGCCGGAGGATTGTGTGTGAAAATCATTCTCCACCCCCTGAACCAGCGCGGGATGATCACAGATCTGTTTTAGCAAGGTCAGCAGGGCGAATATGTGAATATACGGAACAGCGGCGCCGGGATCCTTAAGTGCAGATATGATTCCTTCGGCACGCAACTCGATGGCCTCCTGATAGAGCCTGGCCTGAATCTCGCTCAGTCGGCAGGTTCGAACATCCTCTATTTTCTCAGGTAGATCGTCCAGCACGGTCTCCTTTTTCCGCCGCAGCGTAAACGGCGAAATCAGACGGCTGAGTTCCTTCTTTCGGCGCTTCTCCAGCTCCTCATCCTTGAGCGCGTTGATATAGCGCTCCCGGAAGGCCTGGTCCCGGGCCAAATACCCCGGCAACGTCAAATCCATCACGGCCTTCAGATCAATCAAGGTGTTTTCAATGGGGGTTCCGGTCATACCGAGCCGCATCTGCGCCTGAATCTTTTCGGCAGCCGCATAGGAAAGTGTCGCTGAATTTTTGACATTTTGAATTTCATCAAAAACGACCAACGTAAAGACCGTATTTGAAAGGGCGTCAATATCACGACGCAATATGCCGTAGGATGTTAAAAGAACGTCATTTTCTTCTAAAGCAGCCGTCAAATTCCTTTTCCCGCCATGGTAAATGCCAGCGGATAAGCAGGGGGCATGCAAACCGATTTTCTGCTCCCAGTGGCTCAGTACCGTCGTGGGGCAAACCACTAGGAACCGGCTCTTGCCGGAAAGGCCTGCTTTCAAACAAGTCATCAGGGCCATGGCCTGATGGGTTTTCCCAAGCCCCATATCGTCGCACAGCAATCCGCCAAACCCATTATCGTATAAATACCATAGCCATTTGACGCCGATTTTCTGGTATTTTCGCAACTTGGATTTCAATCCCCGCATGGGGGGCATTTTGCCGGCGGGTTTCATGCTGAATATCTGTTTTAACAGGGTCGCCCGATCTTTATGGCCGGTTATTTGTAACGGTGCTTCGGTGGCCGCTTGCACACGGAAAAGGTCCATGCGCCGCAAGCGAATGGCCTCCGAATCCGACAGGCGCTCATCCAACGGCAGTTCCCTAACCCCCTCAAGGCCTTCCAGGGATTTGGCCTTCGTATCCACCCACCCCTCAGGGGTTTCCAGAAACCGTTTCCCTTCCTGTTTGGCGCGTAAAATATCGCGCAACCCGAGACTCGATTTTCCAAACCGGTAGGTGACGGACAGCCAGCACCAGTCCCGCCGCAGAACCTCGGGATTAATCGTAACGCTTTCAAAGGATTTAAATATTCGAAGACGCTGGACTTTATGATCCAACTCATAAGGCGCCTGGGTCAACATGGGTCTAAATTGATCTAAAAACGCCGGCACCCTGGCGCGTTTCACCACCAGTTTATCCTCGCCGGTAATTCTCGGCGCACGCGAATCCGGCGAAGCCACCATGACAAAAAGGCGTTGATCTTTCAGATAAATCAGGTCGCCATACCGAAACGCTTCCAAATGATCCTTTCGGTAGTAAATCGGCTTTCCTTTTTCCGGCGAAAAACGGTAATGGGTGGTCAACTCCAAATCCTTTTCCTCATTGAGCCGAATACGATAAATGATTTCCAATGGTGTCGAATGAAGGGCTACCGCGGATTGACCCGGCAGGTGCTTGGGAAGCCACTCCAGCAGCGCCCGTACTCTGTTGCGCGGTATGTTGAATTCGATCAATCGGTTGCCGCCGGCATCCGCAACCGATAGCACAAACTCTCCGGAACTTGGTTTTACAAGGCTTTTGAATCGGCAACCATTATTTCCGTATTCGAGATAAGCATGATAGGCCATCCTGAACCAGGCGCTTTCCTCAAGGCTCTGCCGCCGCGTGCGAAAACCCCGTTCCAGCATGATGCGCTCATTATCCGATAGGGTATAGCGGGCCAACCGTTTAAGTACGGCGGCACGCTGCCGGTCCGGCCCCACACCGGCCTGCTTACCGAAACGAGATAAAAACCGTTCAAGAACAGCGCCCTGTGCGCTATAGGAAAAAAGCGGATCACCGGAGGAATTTCGCACCACAATGCGCTCATCCGTTTGCTGCGTCACCCGTTTTAGCATAACGCCTTCCAGCGTGGCACGATCGCCCTCCAAAAGCAGTGCGGCAAGCCCGTGCCACAAACCAGCCTGAAAGTCCTCAACTATCGAGGTATCACCGCCGCATAACACCTTTTCCTGCTTGGAGAGCACCAGCATATGCGAGCACGTTTTCTTCCTTGACAGCGCGCAGGTGCAGTGTCGAACCGAATGCGCCGTCCCCTGCGGCGCAATCAAAAACGCTACCCCCGGGTCCGTGTCATCAGCTGCGGGAAGCAAGGCGACGCCATGCCGATGAAATTCGATCCGATCCCGAACGCTTTCAGGCAATCGATCCGGTTTCCTGTTGTGGTTACTGGTCAAGGACTCTTTTTTCATTATCAACATTTATGAGGGGTTAACAGCCGGCTCCAAAGATCGTTTTTCTCCTTTACCGGGGCTTGCCGATGCCGGCAACACGCTCACGGTAAAACGAAAAATACAGGCAGACGCCGAAGTTCAAGAGCCTATCCGCTCCGGGTACAGCGAAATCCCGGACGGGGACGGGTAGGATGACTGAATAAATGACAAGGCACAGTAAACAATGACCGGTATCCAGGCATTCATTCTCTGTTTGGTGCCGGAAGTCATCCCGTTCCCCTGTGTTGTCCGATCAAAATTCTCATCTATGACACTGCCGATGCCGTTGCGGATTCTTCAGGGAATATGTCATCGCCGAAGCTGCGTTGTCGAATATGCGCCAAAACATTTGTTATAAATGTTTCCCTATCCATGCCGTAGCGCACCTTGCCGTCCAAGGTCCGAACGGCCAACGTGCCGGTATCTTTCTCCTTTCCACCGATGGTTAAAATCAGTGGAATCTTTTCAAGTTGAGCTTCCCGAATCTTTTTATTCAGGCTTTCGGTCCGATCATCCACCGTCACTCGAAGGCCTTCGGTTTCCATCGCCTCGCAAATGCTTTTGGCATAGGGCGCCAGATCATCGTTAATGGGCAGGACAATGACCTGCACCGGCGCCATCCACAAGGGAAACTGGCCGGCAAAATGCTCCACGAGAATGCCGAAAAACCGTTCGATGGAGCCGTAAATCACACGATGAATCATGATGGGCCGGTGTTTTTCATTATCTTTCCCGATATAGTAAAGATCGAAGCGCTCGGGAAGCGACATATCCAATTGCACCGTTCCGCATTGCCAGGTTCGCCCCAGCGCATCTTTGATATGAATATCGATTTTGGGGCCATAGAAAGCACCGTCTCCCGGATTGATCTTATACTCTTTGCCATATCGGTTCAAAGCGGATTTAAGCCCTTCAGTCGCCATCTGCCACGCTTCGTCCGTTCCGATGGATTTTTCGGGCCGCGTGGATAATTCCAGATGAAACCCGAGCCCGAAGGTGCTGTACACCCGGTCCACGAGACGCAACACACCGAGAATCTCTTCCTCGATCTGCTCCGGTGTCATAAAAATATGGGCATCATCCTGGTGAAAGGCCCGAACCCGGAAAAGCCCGCTGAGCACACCGCTGAGTTCGTGCCGATGCACAAGCCCTACCTCGGCAGCCCGAATCGGCAGGTCTTTATAAGAATGGGGTTTGGTGCTGTATAGCAGCATGCCGCCGGGACAATTCATCGGCTTGATCGCGTAGTCCACCTCATCGATTTGAGACAGGTACATATTTTCCCGGTAATTATCCCAATGCCCGCTTTGCTCCCACAGGGCGCGGTTAAGCATAATGGGGGTTTTGGTCTCCACATACCCGGCCTTGCGGTGCTCTTCACGCCAGTAGTCAAGCAGCGCATTCCATATGATCATTCCCTTGGGATGAAAAAAGGGCATGCCCGGCGCTTCGTCATGAAAACTGAAAAGGTCCAGCGCTTGTCCGAGCTTGCGGTGGTTGCGCTTTTTGGCTTCCTCAATCAGATGAACATAGACGGCAAGCTCCTTTTTATCAAAAAAGGCGGTTCCGTAAATTCGCTGTAATTGGGCCTTGGATGCATCGGCCCGCCAATAGGCACCGGACACCTTCATCAGCTTTACGGCCTTGATAAACCCGGTGTGCGGTACATGCGGCCCGCGGCACAGATCCGTAAATTCCCCCTGCTCATAGAATGAAATATTTCCGTCTATTAGGTCATTTATCAGTTCAAGCTTGTAGGGCTCATTCTGATAAAATTGGATCGCTTCGGCCTTTGGCACCACGCGCCGCGTGACTGGAAGCTTGGCCTGAATGATCTTTTTCATCTCGGCCTCGATCTTCGGGAAATCCTCCTCCGAAACCGTTGCCATATCAATGTCATAATAAAAGCCGTCTTCCACGACCGGGCCGATGGTCAGCTTGGCATCCTTATACAACCGAAGAATGGCTTGCGCCATGACATGAGCCGCACTGTGCCTGAGAATAGCGAGCGCTTCCGGGTCCTTGGTGGTGATGAGGCGCACCGAGGCATCGCCGGGTATTTTTGAATTCAAATCAACAAGCTCGCCATTTATCTGCATTGCCACACAATTACGCGCCAAGCCTTCTGAAATGGACATGGCGACATCCATGCCGCTGGGTGCCTGATCAAACTCCTTTATGTTGCCGTCGGGAAGTGTTATAGAAATCATTTAATACTCGCTCGCTTATTTTATAAATTATGCGCTCATGCGCAGGCTTGCCGAGGTTTCAGCATTTAACCAAGAAACAGAAACTTATGGGAAATCCCCTTGCCGGTCAAGGAAAAAAATGGAAGCAACCCTATCACTAGCTTATCAATATATCGATTCGAATGAAGGACTTGAAACAATGGCGGACCGCCTTACCGCGGAACCCACCGTTGCCGTGGACCTGGAAGCCGACTCCATGTATCATTTCAGGGAAAAGGTATGCCTGATACAGATGGCCTCCGCATCCGAAAGTTTTGTTATCGATCCGCTCAGAATCACTGACTTTTCCCCTCTCAAACCGCTATTGGCCCGGCCGGACATTCAAAAGGTTTTTCACGGTGCGGATTACGATATTCGAAGCCTTTACAGAGACTTCGGCATGGAGATTCACAATCTGCTGGATACGGAGTTGGCGTCCCGGTTTCTGGGGATTACGGAAACGGGCCTCGAAGCCGTACTGATGAATCGCTTTCACGTTCGGTTGGATAAAAAATATCAGAAAAAAGATTGGTCCCAAAGGCCTTTGCCGCTCGAAATGCTCGAATACGCAGCCCATGATGTTCTGTACCTGGTACCCTTAGCGCACCGGCTTGAGCAGGAGTTGGCGCAAAAAAACAGACTGTCCTGGGTGGCGGAGGAGTGCGAGTTGTTAAGCCGTGTGCGCCCCGCAAATAATGACGGCGCGCCGCTGTTTATGAAATTCAAGGGTGCTGGCCGCATGGATTCAAGAAGCCTTGCAGTCCTGGAGAACCTTCTGCAATTTCGAAAACAAATCGCCGAGAAAAAGGACCGGCCCGTGTTCAAAGTCCTCGGCAACAAAACACTTCAAGCCATTGCCGTTTCAAAACCAAACACACCAAAACAATTAGAAAAAGTGGATGGACTAAGCGGCACGCAACTGGGGATGTACGGCAAGACCATTATCGAACTGATTCACGAAGCACTGGCACTCCCGGAAACCGACTTGCCACATTATCCCCGCCAACCTATTGAGAGCTTGCCGGCGGCGCTTCCCCGCCGATTGAAAGCCCTGAAAGAATGGCGGGATAAAAAGGCGGAAGCCTTAAACATTGACCCGTCGATTATTTGCAACAAGGCGCTGATGTACGCCATCACCACCATAAATCCCATTGATGAGTCCGCCTTGGCAACCGTTGAAGGAATCAAAGAATGGCAGAAAGAGGCATTCGGCAAGGATATAATCCAATGCTTGAAGACACTCCGGGGGAAAAAGAAAAAACAGCCGACCGGTCATGAAAATTCGGTGCAACCGGGCCTTTTACCGAAAGCACCATAGGGCCCGTTGACTCCGCATTGTGATAACAGAACACCCGTAATGGTATCGTCAAAGAGGAGGTTGTGCATGAACCAGATCCTGATCGGTAAGGGCGAACAGCCGGTTCAATTGCTCGTCAAGTACGGAAACCGCCATGGCCTGATCGCGGGTGCCACCGGTACCGGCAAAACGATTTCTCTCATGGTATTGGCGGAAGGCTTTTCACGAATGGGCGTGCCGGTATTCATGGCGGACGTAAAAGGCGATGTCGCCGGTTTGGCGATGGCAGGTATCCCCAACGAGAAAATTCAGCAGCGGGTGACCCAAATCGGTATGGCAGGCTACGCCAATGAGGCAAATCCGGTGATATTCTGGGATGTGTTCGGCACGAACGGTCATCAAGTGCGCACCACTATCAGCGAAATAGGCCCGAGGCTACTGGGACGGATTTTGGAGATAAACGATACCCAGCTCGGCGTGCTCGATATCGTCTTCAAATTGGCGGATGACCAGGGGCTGCTATTGCTGGACCTTGACGACCTGCGCGCGCTGCTCGGGTTGGTGGCGGACAATCGAAAGGAGATTTCCAAACAATATGGTATGGTAAGCACTCAATCCGTGGCGGCCATACAACGGGCTCTCTTGTCGCTGCAAATGGAAGGCGGGGACGCCTTATTCGGCGAGCCCGCGTTGGAACTTAACGATTTGCTTCGCACCGACCTCAGCGGTCGCGGCATTATTAACATCCTTGTCTCGGATCAACTCGTCTTGAAACCACGGCTGTACTCAAGTTTTCTTCTATGGTTGCTCTCGGAGTTGTTTGAGAACCTGCCCGAAGTGGGCGACCTCGAAAAGCCTAAACTGGTTTTCTTTTTCGATGAGGCCCATCTGCTATTTAACGACGCCCCCCCAATACTGCGCCAGCGGGTGGATCAGGTTGTGCGAATCATCCGCTCCAAGGGCGTTGGGGTGTATTTCTGCTCGCAATTTCCAGATGATGTGCCGAACGAGATTCTGGGTCAACTCGGAAACCGTATTCAGCATGCACTGCGGGCTTATACGCCGCGAGACCAAAAGGCTGTGAAAACCGCTGCGGAAACCTTTGTTGAGAATCCAAAACTAAATGTCGCCGAAGTCATATCACAGCTCGGGGTTGGTGAAGCCCTGGTCTCCACGCTTCAAGAAAAGGGCGTACCGATGCCGGTGGAGCGAACGCTTATTTGTCCGCCACGCTGCCGAATAGGGTCCATCACGCCGGAAGAACGCACGGTGGTCCGGTTGCGCAGCCCTGTCAGCGGCAAGTACGACTCGCCGGTAAATCGCGAGTCGGCCCATGAAATTCTGAGTCGGCGTACTTTGGAAAAAGAACTGGCCGTATCGGGCGGCAATCAGGTTGAAGCCGAAAAACCGCATGACGGCAAGGGGAAGTTTGGTGATTGGCTATGGGGCACCAACCGCCGGCAGGGCATGGTGGAAACCTTGGCCAAGCAGGCTGCCCGCACTGTGGGAAGTCAAATCGGCCGGCAGATTCTACGCGGCGTTTTAGGCGGCATATTAGGCGGATCTCGCCGTCGTTAGTCCGCGAGCATTAGCCGGTGCAAGCTGAGGGGTTTTCACCCTCAGCTTGCCACCCCTCAGCACAGGGTTTCGTGCCAAACAAACAACATGACACTGAACGCATCCAAAATCAGTTTCCCCACAGATAACCAACAGAGAAAATATAGGCGTAATCACTCTCCTTTTTATCGGGAGAGGGGCTCTTGTCATAGTCCCAGTTCATTTGGGCGGTAAGGTTCAGGTTTTTATAAAATGGAACACGAAAGCCGGTTTGATTTAAAAGAACAAGGTCGTCCGCACTTTCAAGGCTCTGAAGACCCGTGTGGTACAGAAAAAATTGAAGAGAATCGGCCAAGAGGAAATGGTCGAACCGCAGTCCCCACCTTCCTGCCGTGAAACTATCATCCTCACCGATATTATAATTTTCGTTCACGTAGCTCACGCCGCCTTCCAAAGAAAGATTGGTGCGTTCGGACTCAATGAACTGATAGCCGAGGCCGGCGCCCAAGTTATATCTAAGGTCAAGATCCTTGAAATCATCCTGTTCAGCGGACGTATTGGCATAAGCATACCACTTTTCCCAGAAAAAGTGATCATATTGCATATACCCCATGGTCTTGTCCTCTGTTTTAACATTCTCGCTCTCAGCCCGCCGGTACAACCCTCCGATCGTATAACGGTTTTGGGTTGTGCGGGAAACAAACTCGACATCGGCATAAAAGTCTTCTCTGTCCGTGTTTCCGGACGTAATGCTGGCGCCTAAATTACTTCTCAACGTCGTTCTTAAAAGCGGTTTCGGGTTAATGACGGTCACATTTGCAAGATCCATGGATACTGGCGCGTCGAGCTTGTCCGCCGTTACACTGATCTTCCCCCCTTCACCGGGCTGAACGCGGCCCTGCACATTTGTTTCATCGCTTAAAACAACCCGGATAGGTTCTTCCGTCTTAAGATTCAAGACCTCGGCCCAATTAATGGAAACATCACCGGCGTAGGCCGTGCTGATAACAATAATTCCCGCCTCCAGTGATAGCACTTTGCCTGTGAGACGATCTCCGTTTTTGAGCCACACCTCGTCAGCAGAAACCGTTCCGCAGATCAACAAAACAAAAATCACTGCCAATAAAAGAACTGAGACGCTTTTTCCTTTTATATATTCCCTCATACCTTCCCCTCCTGTAAAATGTTTTGGCCGCTTTATTTTTTGGGCGCGACCTTCCTAGTTTTGACGGCAAACCTCACCGTCGATCGATTTCCCCGTTCTCACGCGTCACCCGGAATTAAAAAAGCGTAAGCTGTTAAGTTTATTCGATCTTTTTAAATTGTCACCTAACGCTGGGATTTGGGATTTTCAGCTAGTTTTCTTCGCTACCGATGAAGCGATAAATCGCAGCGCCCAAGGTTCCGCCGATGATAGGGGCCACCCAGAAAAGCCAAAGCTGTGCAACGGCCCAGCCCCCCACAAACACGGCAACCCCCGTACTGCGTGCCGGATTCACGGAGGTGTTTGTGACCGGAATGCTGATCAAATGGATGAGCGTCAGGCACAAACCGATTGCAATCGGCGCGAAGCCTTGTGGTGCGCGCTTGTCCGTCGCTCCGAGAATGACAATGATAAATATCATGGTCATCACGATTTCAGTTATTAAGGCTGCCGAAAAACTATACTCGCCAGGGGAATGGCTGCCATAGCCGTTTGAAGCAAACCCTGCGGATACATCAAAGCCCGCTTTGCCGCTGGCGATAAGATACAAGACACCCCCCGCGACAACGGCGCCGAAAACCTGTGCAATGATATAGGGCACCAAGTCTTTGGCCGGGAAACGTCCGCCAACCCAAAGGCCGACTGAAACTGCCGGATTCAGGTGACAACCGGATATGTGCCCGATAGCGAAGGCCATGGTCAAAACAGTTAATCCAAAGGCGAGTGAAACACCCAGAAGACCGATGCCGACGTTGGGAAATGCAGCGGCCAATACAGCGCTGCCACACCCACCCAACACCAGCCAAAACGTCCCGATAAATTCTGCGCAATACTTTTTCATTATTTTCTCCTTCTATAGAGATAGTAATTAACAAAGCCGATAATGATCACCGCCAGCTGAAAAAGCCGTTAATTCAAATCGTTGTTTAGATTGGACTTACAAGCTGGAAGTGCAGTGCGCACATTTTGTCGCCTTGATCGGGATGGTGGAAAGGCAGTGGGGACACTCTTTGGTCGTCGGTTCCGGAACCGCCTCCGCCTGCTGGCGTTGCAGCTTGTTCATGCCTTTGATCAGCAGAAACACGGAAAAGGCGACAATCAAGAAGCTGATGATGGTGTTGAAAAAAGCGCCGTAGCCCAATGTGACGGCACCCGCCTCTTTGGCGGCTGCGAGGGTGAGGTAAGGACCGGCGACTGCCGCGCCTTCCTTGAGGGTGATAAAAAGGTCCGAGAAATCGACACTACCCAGGAGCAGACCGATAGGCGGCATGATCACTTCATCCACAAGGGATTTGACAATGGTTCCGAAAGCCGCGCCGATAATAATACCCACGGCCATGTCCACAACATTTCCCCGCATTGCAAATTCTTTGAATTCTTTTAACATTGCGCAACTCTCCTTTCTTTGTTTTAAATTCATCCCGGAAGGCTGGAATCAATCAATATAGTCATAAGAACCCAAAAGTTGAGCCGAAAAGCTCACTGTCGCCATTATTCCCTTCCTGCCGAATAGTCCCCGCGGCTCTGACCCATTTTTGAAAACACACAGGACTCCGCACAACCCATGCGGAGTCCTGTCCGGGTGCTCTGGCCGTTTTCCACAAACCTCGAAACCGATAACTACCGGGGATCTTGCCGCAGGCTTCTCAGAACCTCATCAGTTCGGACTTCACCACAGCAAGAAATCGTAGTTAATTCCGAATTCACGGCTCTTTCTCTTCTTGATTATAATATTACCCGCCGCAATAAACCGGATAAATCTGATTCAATGAACGCCAAATTTTCTATGGATTTTTCGGAAGCCCCGCCTCTTTGGCCGCATCAATCGCATCAGAAGCCCCTTCTTTCGTTGCCTCTACGACGTCCGCTGTTTTTTCCTCAACTGCTTGAGCGGCTTCCGATGCCATTTCCTTACTCGCATCAACGGCGTCGGCAGCCGCTTCTTTCGTTGCCTCCACCATGTCCGCTGTTTTTTCTTCAACTGCTTGAGCAGCTTCCGACGTCATTTCCTTACTCGCATCAACGGCGTCGACAGCCGCTTCTTTCGTTGCCTCTGCGGCTTCCTTGGTTTTTTCGATCGCTGAATCCAAAGTTTTTGCGGCATCTTCAGCGGCTTTGTTATCAGGTGCTTTACTACCGCTGTCACAACCTGTTATAGAAAATAACAAAAAACAAATCGCCCCCAACATCATCAAACCACGTTTCATCAGCAGTCCTCCTTTGAAATTAAACATTCAAAATTAAACCCCGCACAGAAAACCCTTGCAGGATTTCGCTTAATCGCTTGTTGAAAGTCTATCGCTAAAAAGACTGCTAAGACAAGAAAAATTTTTTAAGGTTGCTGTAACCAAATGAATTATCCAGACTTGTAGCACATCATTTGTCGGGATTTATCTGCACCTTGAGGGCGGGCGGGAAATCACCGGTTCGTGGATTTTTGTATTTATGTTACGATCAAATTTTGTTAGGTTGCCGCTTGCGTTATAATCAGGTAATTGTTATTATTAAACAGATATTATGGGAACTTGCATGCATGGCGACAAAGGTTTCGTTTTTTTCCGGCGAACTTGAGATGGAAGGGCTTTTAACGCTCAACCGAACGGCTAAGGGCGCGGTCATTGCCCATCCTCACCCGCTCTATGGCGGCGACATGTTTAACCCCGTGGTGCAGACGATTTCAGAAGCTTATGAGGAGAAAGGGTTCAGCACCCTGCGATTCAATTTCAGGGGCGTCGGCGCTAGCCAAGGTTGTTATGATGACGGCGTCGGAGAAGCAATCGACATTGAATCCGCAGCCGCCTTTATCCGCTCAAAAGGGGTATCGCACGTCGATCTGGTCGGTTACTCCTTCGGCGCCTGGGTGATTACCAAAGTGCCGCCCGATGCCTCTCGAACAGGGCGGGTGATATTCATCTCCCCGCCGGTAGCCTTCATGGACATGCCCGTTTCCCTTAAGATTCCCAACCTTCACCTTGTCGTCACCGGGAATAGAGATGATATCGCGCCTCCGAATCTGATCAAACAACGATTACCCCATTGGCACCCCGACGCCCGTCTGGAAATCTTAAACAGCACGGATCATTTTTATGGATATGCAACGGATGCGCTTCGAAAAGCACTTCTGATGAACATTTAGACCCTTTGTCAGAGACGCGTACAAAAAAGCGTGTATCATTGGAGGAGGTTGTTGGCCGCCAAGCAGGCCGACTTCCGGCTTTGCCGGGTGAGGCCCTTTACCAGAAAGATGCACACCTTTGCGTGTATATTCGCCGAAGGTGAAAGATAGCTTCTATGCATCCCAGCATCCCAGCATCCCAGCATCCCAGCATCCCAGCATCCGGCTTTGCCGGATTAGGCAATGATATTCAATAGGCAAGCCAACATCTCTCCCTGTGCTTGAATGGTTTTGAGATTGGCGCGATGCCCGTTTTCGATCAAGCTGGTCTTGGCGAATGCCGACCCCCCATTGACATCGGAATTCTCTCGAAATGCCTTGGAAATCTGATCCGATACCGTTGCCATTTCCTTCCCGTACGTTGCGAGGGCGACCGCGTTTGCGCTGATTGACCCGACCATGCTGTGTTTCCCCTATATTCTGATTTGGCTTCCCTAAGTGCCGTTATTTTCAACGAACTCAAATTGTTTGGGATAATAGAGGCCGCCGAAAAGATGCACGCACACCCGAGAAGCCATTTTTTTCATACTTTTTTTGTGTTGGACCTATGGCGAATGTTACCGTTTCCGCTGATAAATATCAATGACGAAGCCGGGGTTCCGCAGAGCAATCGCATGAAACCCATAGCCCGCTTCAGCCTTGAGGACAATCGGATTCCAGCTGCGGCAAACTCACGCGGAACGCGTTCAAACAGTGCCGCAGCTTCCATCCGATCCCCCCTCAAGGCTTTCGCTCCCAGCTGTTCATTTCTACATACAATTGCCCTGCGGGATTCCGGAATTTGCTCTTATTTTGCTGTAATCATATCCATAACAAAATGCATGCCAACACCAGAACCTGCATCTATAATTAAATATTCAAGAGGTTGGCACACAACCGGCTCGGGCGCCGCTAAAGTGCAACCAAAAATTGTCAGCGTTATCGACAAAATGCGGCAGTTGTCAGGGTGTTTCAATTCGATACAAGGCCGGTTCCAGATGCCCTTTTTTACACTTCGGACAACGTCCGGGCCGCTGAAAACGCTTTCGCTCCTTAAATTCAAATCCGCAGGAAAGGCACCGGTGCGGGGTTATTCGAATTTTCCTTTCCTGATTGGCAAGGCTTCGGGAGATATGAAGCAAATGATCATAAACATCTTTTTCCCGTATGCCCAAGGACTTGGATACGGCCCTGACATCCATCTCGCCTTCTTCCAACTGCGCGATAATTTGCTGTCGAATGGTCAGCATGGTTTGGCTCGTCTATTTCCCCTCGCCGGACATTCCTTTAAATACGCTTTTTAAAGTATCTTTCAATGAATCGGTTTTCTGCTGACCGCTTGTGTCACCCGCTGTTTTCTTGTCCGATTCAAATAAGTTGGGCGGAATCTTTTCTGCCTTTTTTCCACGCCGCCACTTAGATTCGGGCTAAAAACGGAACTGCAAGCGGTATGTGTTCATCAATGTGTCTAAAGCGCGTTATTCGGAAAAGTATTCAACTTGATAGATTTTTATTTGGGTTTCCTTGTCTAACCAAGCCTTGCCGGGCAGGCCCGCTTTCAGACAAAGATGCGTTAAAAATGACTCCACTTCGGGGAGTTGCTCCCATACCTGGGGCAAGAATGTGGCTGAGCGCCGGCCATGCGTAAGAATCACTCCATGAACGCCGGGAATCAATTTTTTCTTAAGATCCTGTTCATCGGAGAAAGGTAGCGGTTCAGGGGGTGTTAATACACTGATTTCAACTTCTATTTCCGGTAATTCAGCCGCAGTCAAGGCAGGAAATCGCGGATCGCCAAATGCGGCATTCAATGCGTTATCCTTAACACAGCTCAGAAGGGGTTTTACCGCTTCTATTGTACCGATGCACCCTCGCAACACCCCCTTTTTATGAAGGGTCACAAAACAACCTCGTTTTTCCAACAGCAAAGGAAAGGCCTTCCCCGAAGTTTCCGGCAATGAAACATCCGTTAAAAGCGAGGAGGCAATCATGGCGCGCGCGGTCCGTAAAAGGAAGGTTTTTTCCTCGTGCGAATACTTGTCCATAGCCACCATCTTGTTTGCCGTTCTTTTTAATATTATTTAAAAAACGCCCACCACACGAACCATCCCAACAGCAAGAAGGAGAAAATACAGGCTGTATAGCCGTACCAGTCAATCGGCCTTTTGGCCCTCCCCTGACGGTCAATAGCCCCCACACGTTTGCCGCAAACGCCACAACGGTAGGCATTCAGCGGCAGATCTGCGGAACAAAAGGGGCATCGTTTAGTGCTAAACCCGAATTTGTTGGTAGTTCTTAGAGGCATTGCGCTAATTCCCCTTTTCGTCAAAGCATCATCACCGGTGGGAAGACCCCGTGCCTAAATATTTCGGAATGCTTCATCAATACTGATTTCACTTTTTGCTCTTACTTGATCCATCCATCGGCTAAAAAACTCTCGTTCCTTTTGTTCCTGCAAGGCCGCTTTAATTTTTTCCATTTCCACGGCAAAGCCGTCTGCACCCGAATGCTTGCGCTCTTTTAATTGAATGAGATACATCCCCTTGTTTCCCTGCAGCACAGACTGGGCCAGCTTATTTTCTGCCGAAAGCTTAAACGCCGCATTAGCGATTTCACGTTCGAAGCCGATCTGGGGTATCATCTCGTCTCGCTTGAAAAATCCGGTTGCAAACATTTTAATCCCGTACTTTTCAGCTTCCGTGGCCATATCCGCCCCCGACTTAAGCGCTGTGAGCATCGCCTCGGCATCGGCTTTGGCCTTTTCTCCCTGAAGCTGTTTAATCACATCAAGCCTTACATCGGCCTTTATCGTATTAAGTTCCTGAATCACTTCGGGTTTGGTCTCCAGCCGCTGAAGAATAAAAAAGCCGGCATCGAAATCGAGAACGTTACTGATATCACCATCTTCCAATTCAAAAGCGGCGCCGGCAAATTTTCCGGCCTCAGCCAGAGAGAGCGCGTCACCTTTCCGGTTAAAAAAATCCGTTTCTTTGACCGTTAGTTTTAAGGCAACAGCTGTTTTTCCCAGATCGCCCTCCACAAATGCCGCATCGTATGCCGACTCGGCCTGCTCCAGAGCCATTTCCCGCGCGGCTTTTCGGGTCAGTTTCTCACGGATCTCCGCAGTTGCATCCGCTAAAGAGCGGACAGAGGCTTCATTCACTTTTTCCACTTTAATAATATGCCAACCGAATTGGGTCCGCACCGGGTCGCTGATCTCATTTGCAGCCATTGAAAATGCCTTGTCTGCAAATGGCTTAACCATGGCATCTTTTTTAAAAGCACCTAAAAATCCCCCTTGCTCCTTGCTGGGCCCCTCGGAATATTTTTTCGCCAGCTCGGCAAAGTCGACCCCTTTTCTGGCCTCCACCAAAATATTCGATATTTTATTCAAAGCTTCGGCGACCCTCTCCTCCGGAGCATCTTCTGCAACCTTAACTAAAATATGGCGGGCTTCGACGGTTTTTTCGGATGCGAACTCATGTTGAAACTCCTCATAATAGGCCAAAATATCGGAGTCCTGAACCAACCCTTTTGTTTCGTATTCCTCCGGCTTAAAATGGAAATAACGTACTTTCACTTCGGCTTCGGTTTTATAGGCCGCCTTATTTTCATCATAAAAGGCTTTTAATTGCGCCTCCGTCGGCTCTATCCCCTTGTAATTTTCCGGAATGAACGGCGCAACATCCATGTTAACCATCACGTTTTTAAAATCATACCACGCTCTAGCCTCTCCCTCGGAAACCTGAATTCCACCCAGCACCATCGCTCTTAGTTTATCAACCAAAATATCTTTTCGTTGCTCTTCCTCAAAGGCCTCGGGAGTCATTCTGATCTGCTGCATCATCGCCGAGTACCGCCTATTGTCAAAAATGCCGGCCGAGCGAAAAGCCTCGATGCTTTGAATCGTCTCCACCAACTCCTGATCGGACACCCGAAGGTTTAATTTTTTGGCTTCTTGTAACATCAGTTTCTGATTTATCAACATCTGGAGGACCTGTTGTCCGATCTGAAGCTTTTCGATCATTTCAGGGGTCAATTGATCACCAAACCGCCGTTTTAAATTATCGAGGTGATTATTGTAAGCCCGCCGATAGGCATCCCGGCCAATAGACTCCCCATTAACGGAAGCCACCCGGTTGGCTTTATCTTCCTGAAAGCTCCCGACACCCCAGAAAACAAACACGATGACAATGGCAATAAAAATGACTTTAATCAGCCATGAACCAGCCTTTTTCCGCATAAATCCAAGCATTTAATTCCCCTCTGCGTTAATTGGTTAGGAACGGTTTGTCGCCGCATTTGAACATCGCGTTTCCTTTAGCGTTGACTATCAATAAAAACTTAGGAAAATCAGCGGGGTTTAACCGCTTAGGTTTTTATAGCGCTATTATTTTATATCGACTCTTTTGTCAACAGATGCCACGTCCGATCCGCGCTGATGCATGAGATCCCCCCTTGCCCCCCATCTACTTGATTATCATTGCAAAACGTTTTGAATACTGTGCCAGGCAGTTAACAGTTGCCCCACCCGCATCGCCTGTATTCGATGAGTTTTGCCCGCTTGAAAAATGCCACCCTGTTTTACGAAGTCGATGAAATTCACAGCGTGAAAAGCCCGATGATTACCACAGAACGAACTACGTAGATTTTTAACGTAGTATTATTATGTTTTTATCGCGTTGTATTATGGAGACATTTATCTTATTAATTAGTTCTAATGCGCTGAAAAACAGCTAGTTACTGAAAAATAAGGCGAATATAACCCTGGTTGCCCAATGCGTATTGCCGGGTAGTAGTACCATGATAGCGAAAAGCGGTAACGGCATTCACCCTTTAATGGCGGATCGCACTCGATCGATAGTACGGGGCCAATACAGAAAGAGATCCTGAAAATGAGTGTTGCGTATAGAGAAAAAGAGACCCCCCTTTCAGATTCGATTTTCGTTCCCTCCCCGTCACTCAGCTTAAGTCTAAGTTCAAGTCCAGCCACATCCAAACCCTCTATCGGCTTTTCTCATATCGTCCACGAGTTGATGACCCGGCAAATTCGTGATATTTTGCTGATTTCAAGCCCTTACAGCATTTTCAACTTTGAAGAGGACGGCAATCTCGAGGATAAATTAATAAATGAATATAATGGATTGCACCTCGGTTACCCACCCAGAATCACGGGTGCCGCCTCGGCGGAAGAGGCTTTCTGGCTGTTAAAAAACAAGTCGTTCGATATGGTGATTCTCGCGCCGCATGCCAATGATTCAGGCGCCGCCGCCTTGGGGCGTGAGATCAAAAAATTCCGGCATGACATTCCCGTGATTCTGTTGGCTCACGGTACGAAGGGGTTGTTAACCTATTCTGAAAGCAGCGAAACTACGGCTTTTGACAATGAATTCATCTGGTCGGGCAGTCCGGATTTGCTGTTGTCGATGATAAAAATAACGGAAGATCACTTGAATGTGGACAACGATACCCAAAAAGCCGGCGTTCGCGTATTGCTTCTGGTTGAGGATTCTCCGGAATATTATTCGTATTTCCTGCCCGTTATCTATAAAGAAATTGTAAGTCAGACACAGGCGTTACTGAATGTCGGGCTGAACGAAAAAATAAAACTGCTTACCATGAGAACCCGGCCCAAAATACTTCTTGCAAGAAACTTTGAAGAGGCCGTGCATTTTTACCATCGGTACCGATCGTTTTTGCTCGGGGTTATCTCCGATACGCGGCTGCCGCGTGAAGGGAAAACAGACCCGGCGGCCGGCGTCACATTGCTTTCCCGAATTAGAAAAGATATCCCCGAATTACCCCTGCTGCTCATGAGCGCCGAATCCGACAATCAGAAGGCGGCTGTGGACATTCCCGCCGTTTTTATGGATAAAAACGCCTCCAATCTCAGCCGGGAGATTCATAATTTTTTCCTGCCATACCTCGGATTCGGCGATTTTGTTTTCCGAACACCTGACGGCCGGGAGATCTGCCGAGCGGAGAATCTATGCAAACTTGAAGCCATGCTTGCCAACGTACCGGATGAATCGATTTTGTATCACGCCGCAGGCAACCATTTTTCCGCTTGGCTGATGGCCCGCGCGGAAAGTGACCTGGCCCTTAAGTTTCGATCCGTTAAGCTTGCCGATTTCAAGAACGCGGATGAAATCAGACAATACCTTATTTCGAGTATTAACCATTTTCGGACCAGCTGCCAACAAGGTATTATTTCCAAATTCAATCACACCCATTTCGATGCCACAATCAGTGAATTTTCTAAGATCGGCCACGGATCATTGGGCGGCAAAGCCCGAGGGATAGCGTTTATGGGCGCGTTGTTGCGGCAACATGCAGCGATTGCCTCAAAGTATCCCAAAATTAACATTAACATGCTTAAAACCCTTGTTATCTGCACCGATGTGGTAGACGCTTTTGTTCGCGAAAACAATCTGGCGGACATAGCAGACTCTAGCGCTTCGGATGCCCAAATCGCGGCGGCGTTCGAAAAGGCCGATTTGCCGGATGAATTGCTAAAAAAACTAAAAGTTTATCTGAGCCAGGTCACCTTCCCCCTGGCGATTCGCGCATCCAGACAGCAGGAAGACACGTTTTTCGATACCGACCGACAGTGTGGTCATACATGTATGATTCCCAATAATCAAAGCGTGTTATCGGCCAGACTGGCTGCGTTGGCGCGCGCGATAAAACGGGTATGCGCCACCACTTATTTCGCGACATTCAGCACATTGCGCAAGAACTCGGGAAATCAGCCTTTCAATGAATCCATGGCCATCATGATTCAACAATTGGCCGGCGGACATTACGGGGATTACTTTTATCCGGCCGTATCCGGTTCAGCAGCCTCTTATAATTACTATCCTTTTTCGCACATGAAACCCGAAGACGGCATTGTGCGAATGGCATTGGGCTTTGGCGGTGCCGTATTGAACGATAGCAGGACATTGCGGTTTTCACCCAAATATCCGACCATTTTCCCCCAGTTTTCATCCGTTCAAGAAACGCTCAACCATTCGCAGCGTTATTTTTATGCATTAAAAATAAATGGGCTCAATGATTCGGATTGTTCAGGTGCTTTTTATGAGCTGGTGAAGCGCGAGGTCGATGAATCCGTAAACGAGTTTCCAGTTCAGGCATTGGCCAGCACGTACCTTATCGAAGAAAACCGTATTCGAGATACGTTTCAATCAAACGGAACAAGTATCATGACGTTGGCTCCGCTTCTAAAATATGACGGAATGGGTCTATCCGGTTTTTTGTGCGACCTTCTGGAAATCGGCCAAAAAGGATTGGGATGTCCGGTTGAAATTGATTTTTCCCTGCAATTAGATCCGCAAAAGCCGGGCTGTTGCGATTTTTCCATCGTTCAGATTCGTCCCATGTCGTCGAATGCCGTTCAGCGAAATTGCCGAATCAATGAGTCGGAACGCCAAGAAGCCCTGTGCTTTTCCAACCAAGCGCTCGGCAACGGCGTTCATCATCAATTAAAGGATGTCGTTTATGTGAAGCCCGAAACTTTTCGCCCGGACCAAACACCCGCAATTGCGGAAGATTTAAAAAAGCTGAATGACGGGCTTGTTAAGTCACATTGCGCCTATCTGCTCATGGGCCCCGGAAGATGGGGAACCTCGGATAGGTGGTTGGGCATACCGGTCTCTTGGCGAGATATATCAGGCGCCGGCGCGATTATCGAACTTCGGAACGAACAACTGAAGGTCGATCCTTCCAGGGGATCTCATTTTTTCAATCATATCACCTCCAAAGGCATACCTTATATTACCATTGATCAGGTCTCTGAAAAGCCACCAAACGGTCGTGATGATTATTTTGACTGGACACAGATTCATCAACTGCCTACAATTTCAGAGACGGCCTATGTTCGTCACGTTCGTTTTGAACAAGCCCTGAAGCTGAAAATCGACGGGAAAAATTCTCAATGTGTCATCAATAGAGGCTGATCACGCAAATATTATATTCAATTACTTAAAATACTAAGGGGTTACATTCTCCTTTCTTTTCAGCTACGGCGGGTCTACCGATGGATAAGCCCCTTCGATAGTCACGCACGCCATGCTCGGGGCGAATTAATACCAAAACCTTATCAACTGAATGATAGCATCAAAAGGGGGTTGCATGTCGGATATTTTGGCAGCGATTAAGGAAAAAGATCCTGGTGAAAAAGAGTTCCATCAGGCCGTTCAAGAGATCGTGGAAACAGTAAAGCCGGTTTTGGATCAAAATCCGGAATACCGCCAGGCACGCATTCTGGAAAGAATTACGGAGCCTGAACGTGTCATTATGTTTCGCGTTCCTTGGGTTGATGATGCAGGCGGGGTTCAAGTAAACAGAGGCTTTCGCATTGAAATGAATAGTGCGATCGGACCGTACAAAGGCGGTCTTCGATTCCACCCGTCCGTGAATCTGAGCATATTGAAGTTTCTCGCCTTTGAGCAGGTTTTTAAAAACTCCCTCACCACGCTTCCCATGGGGGGAGGAAAAGGCGGCGCCGACTTCGATCCCAAAGGCAAGTCCGATAATGAAGTGATGCGATTCTGCCAGAGCTTCATGGCGGAGCTTTTCCGGCATATCGGACCCAATACGGATGTGCCCGCCGGTGACATTGGTGTTGGGGCGCGTGAAATTGGTTTTCTTTTTGGTATGTATAAAAAACTTCGAAATGAATTCACGGGCGTATTGACCGGCAAGGGGATATCCTGGGGGGGAAGTCTGATTCGCCCGGAAGCTACCGGATACGGTTGTGTCTATTTTGCCTCGGAAATGCTGGCCACCCGCCAGGACACATTGGCAGGGAAAGTCTGCCTGGTATCAGGTTCGGGAAACGTTGCCCAATACACGGTCGAAAAGCTTATCGAATTGGACGCCAAGACCGTCACCCTTTCCGATTCATCCGGATATATCTACGACGAGGAGGGGATCACGCAAGAAAAACTTGAGTTTGTTAAGCGGCTAAAAAATATTAGACGCGGCAGAATCAAGGAATACGCGGAAAAATATACCAGTGCCGTTTACACGGAGCTATCCCCGGGCATGGATTTTAACCCCTTGTGGAATCATCGGGCGGATTGTGCTTTTCCAAGTGCGACGCAAAACGAAATCAATGCAAAAGATGCCTCGCATTTGATGAGCAACGGGATTCAACTGGTCGCCGAGGGCGCCAACATGCCTTCCATGCCGGATGCAGTGGATATTTTTCAGGATCACAAGATTCTGTTTGCTCCGGGGAAAGCGTCCAATGCGGGCGGGGTAGCCGTTTCCGGGCTGGAAATGAGTCAGAACGGCATGCGCTTGAACTGGCCGAGAGAAGAGGTGGATAATCGTTTGAAAATAATAATGAAAAGCATCCACAAGTCCTGTACCGATGCCGCTGCGGCCTATGGCACACCCGGCAACTATGTCGCCGGCGCCAATATCGCCGGTTTTGTCAAGGTCGTCAATGCCATGATTGATCAGGGCGTCGTGTAACCGCAGCCCCGCATAAAGGCACCGTTCTTTGAATCTTATCCGCCTGTCGGTAAAGATTCAAAGAACGAAATATTGAATCTAAAATCGGCGGTTCCATTCGGGGGCGCCGATTCTTCCCTCTTTGCGCCGATACCATTCGGCTGGCCGGCGCCATCAGGGGAAGCACCCTTTCATTCACTTGATATTATTTCCGGAAAATTGTAACTAACGGGCATTTACAAGATGCATTTTTCGACACATTGGCCGCTGAAGGCGGTTACAGGTTTTTACCGAAAAAACGGCGTTAGGGATAATGAATGATTCGAACAGACCCCCCAAAAAAGACAAGCTCCCGCCCACATCAACAGGTAGCGGGCCGACCGGCAATTCAGGCGGACGATGCCCCCACCGAAACACTGCATCAAGAGCTTATGGCGTTGCGCCAAAGGAACGCGCAATTGGAAGCATTTGAAGTCAAGCACCGCGCTATGGAGGCGGAACTTAGAGATCAAACACATAAGCTTCAGGAAAGAATAAAGGAGATAAACTGCCTCTACAGCATCTCCAGACTTGTCGAAAAATCCCAAACGTCCCTCAATGAAATCTATCAGGGAATCGTCAATTTAATTCCGGACTCATGGCAGTATCCCGAAATCGCAAGTGCGCAGCTCACCATTAACGGGCATGAATACAAAACCGATAATTATTCGGTCAGCCCATGGCAGCAGTCGGTGGACATTATCATTTACGGCAAGCCATCCGGCAAATTAACCGTCTGTTACCGGGAGGAAAAACCCGCTTGCCATGAAGGCCCCTTTCTGCAAGAGGAGCGATCCCTGCTCAATGCCGTCGGTGAGAGACTTGGGCGAATTACCGAACAAAAGCAGATTGAAGAAACCCTTCGCGAACAGGCGCATGACCTACGAGAAAGAATTAAGGAAATCAATTGCCTTTACGGCATTTCCAAACTTGTGGAAAAGCCGGACAGCACGCTGGAAGAAATCTGCCAGGGGGTCGTCGAGCTGATCCCTTTTTCATGGCAGTACCCAAAAATCACCAGTGCTCAGCTCACTGTCAACGGCAGGAAATATGAAACGGCAAACCACAAGGAGACGCAATGGAAACTATCCGCACCGCTCAGTGTATACGGCCGGAAAGTCGGCGTACTGATGGTCTGCTACCATGAAGCAAAACCGCCATGCCATGAAGGGCCGTTTTTAAAGGAAGAATGCGCATTGCTTTATGCGGTCGCCGAGAGATTGGGGCGGATTACCGAGCAAAAGCAAGCGGAAAAAGCGCTTTATGAAAGCCGAATGCAGCTGGAAAACCAAAATCTGTTGCTTCAGGAAAAAAATATTGCCTTAAGGGAAATCATGGAGCAGGTGCTGACGGAAAAAAAGAACTTGGAAAAACGGGTTCTGGCCAACGTCGACAGGCTCATCCTGCCCCTGCTGAATAAACTGAAAAACAAGGACACGCGAATCGAAAAGCAATACATCCATTTATTGGAAGAAAATCTGGCGACGCTGACCTCTCAATTCGGCAGCAAAATCTCTCGAATCGTACCGAGACTAACGCCCAGAGAAAACGAAATCTGCAACATGATCCGTAGCGGCATGACGTCCAAGGAAATTGCCTTATTGCTGAACATTTCACACCGCAGCGTCGAAACCTATCGGAATTTTATACGAAAAAAACTTGGCATTACCCACACCAAAGTAAACCTGCCCTCCTTTTTGGCCCAATTGGAAGAAAGCACAACAACCGCGGACCAATAAGGAACCATTGGGCTACGCCCGCAATAATATCGCTAACACCCGCGCATCCGCTTTTCTTAAACCGAAAAAGATATGATATTCAAAATAGTTAAGGATGGTTGAAGTTAAGTTGAAGCGGAACCGAAGTCAATTCGGTTTAATTTTCAGAAACGTACCGCCGCAGATACTCCGCCGTATGCGAACCGTTTTTCTTGACGATCAATTCTTCGGGTGATCCGGTCGCCACCACCCTTCCGCCCCCTGCCCCGCCTTCCGGCCCCAGGTCAATGACATAATCAGCGGCGTGAATGAATTCGAGGTTATGTTCAATGGCAATGACGGTGTTTCCCTTGTCCACCAGGGCCTGCAGAACATGGAGCAGCCGCTTCACATCGGAGAAATGAAGCCCGGTGGTCGGTTCATCCAGCACGTATACGGTATGGCCGTTGCCGGCTTTCGCAAGTTGTTCGGCCAATTTGATGCGCTGGGCCTCGCCTCCGGAAAGGGTCGGGCTGGGTTGGCCCAGGCAAAGATAGCCCAAGCCGACATCACAGACCAGTTGCACGGCGCGGCGAATCGCGGGAACCGCGCTGAAAAACTGGGCCGCTTCATCAAAGGTCATCTCCAGCACATCGGCGATACTGTGCTCCTTATAACGAATGGCCAGGGTTTCCCGGTTAAACCGCTTGCCGTTGCAGCGCTCACAGGGAACATAGACATCCGGCAGAAAACTCATCTGCACCCTGGGAGTGCCCTGCCCTTTGCAGTCTTCGCAGCGACCGCCGGCCACATTGAAGGAAAAGCGGCCCGATCCGAATCCCCTGGCCCGGGCATCCGGGGTTTGGGAAAACAGGTTGCGAATATCCGTCAGAAACCCGACATAGGAGGCTGGCACGGATCTGGGGGTTCGGCCGATGGGGCTGTGATCGACTTCCAGAACCCGGGTGACCTTTTCCCACCCGGAGATATGGTTGCAGACAGCGGAGGGCGTTTCCTTTTTAGACAAGCGATCATAAAGCCCTTGATACAGCGTGTGCTTCACCAGTGTCGATTTGCCCGAACCGGATACGCCCGTGACGACCGTCAAGGTGTGAAGGGGAAATGCCGCGTCGATGTGTTTCAGGTTATTGGCCGTTGCCCCCTGAATCGTAATCGCCGGTTGAATTCGATAGTCTCTGGAATGAGACGTCTTTGTGTGGGCCCGCTTTCGCATGGACGCACCGGTGGCGGACCGGGTTGCGGATTTTACGATCGCCGGGCTGCCCATGGCCACCACCTCGCCCCCGTTTTTGCCGCCGCCGGGTCCCAGATCGATCACCGTATCCGCGGACCGAATGGTTTCCTCATCGTGTTCCACCACGAGAATGGTGTTTCCCCTGTCGCGCAACTCCGTCAATGCGGTCAACAACACATGGGTGTCCCGGGGATGCAACCCGATGGTGGGCTCATCCAGCACATAGAGCACGCCGGTCAGGTTCGAACCAAGCTGAGCCGCCAGCCGAACCCGCTGGGCCTCGCCGCCGGAGAGCGTGTCGCCGGAGCGATCGAGGGACAAGTACCCGAGACCCAACCGGTTTAAAAAGGATATTCGGGTCAATATCTCCGATAGGATGGGATCGGCAATGGGCCGGGCCTCTTCGGGAACGGAAAGCTGCTTGAGCGTTTCAAGCAGATCGGTTGCGGGCAGATGAACCAGATCCCAAATGGTTCGGTCATCGATCCGGATGGCCAACGCCTCTTTTTTCAGTCGGCTGCCGTTGCAGGAGGGGCATGTTTCCGCAGGCGCCCCTTCTGATATGGCAATCACGCCCAATCCATCACATTGAGGGCAGGCGCCCCTGGGGCTGTTAAAGGAAAAGAGCTTGGGGTCCGGCGGCTCCACGCCGATACCGCAGGCCGGGCATACGCCGCGGGTGTTAAAGACCTCGTCGCGTCCGCGCAAATCGGCAAGAACGAGGCTGCCGTTGCCCTCATCCAACGCCCGGTTCACGGCTTTTTCCAAATCCTTGATCGGCAACCGGTCCACCACGACCTCAATGGTGTGCTCACGGTATCGGTCCAGTGACATTTTTTCGACGAGGGGGACAATGGCGCCGTCGATTCTGGCTTCCAAGAAACCGTCCTTTATCAATCGCGCCAGCAGGTCTTTGTGAAAGCCTTTTCGTCCATACAGCTTTGGTGCCAATAAAACAGCCTTTTTCCGGAAATACCGCTTTCGAATAGCCTTCAATATGGCGGCTGGAGTTTGCGAAGACAAGGCCCGGCCGCAGCCCGTGCAATGCGGTGTGCCGACCTTGGCGAACAAGAGGCGCAGAAAATGATATACCTCCGTTAAGGTGGCCACGGTCGAGCGGCGACTGGTGTGGCTGATACGCTGCTCGATGGCCACGGAGGGAGGAATACCCGAGACCACATCCACTTCAGGCCGCTCCAGAATTTTCATGTATTGACGCACATACGGCGCAAGACTTTCCAAATAGCGCCGCTGACCCTCCGCAAACAGAATATCAAAGGCCAGGGTCGATTTTCCGGAGCCCGACACGCCCGTCACCGCCACCAACTGGTTATGCGGAATGGACAGGTGAATATTTTTCAGGTTATGTTCTCTTGCGCCTTGAACGCAAATGGCCGTCGGCATCTCCTGATGCGGTTCGGCGAGAGCCGGCAAGTTTTCGGGTTGAATCTTCCAGGACCGTGTCTTTTTTAAACAGGGTTTCAAAAACCGGCCCGTGTGGGAGCCCTCATGCGCTGCAACCGTTTCGGGAGGACCAGCCACCACCACTTCCCCGCCAAGATCGCCGCCCTCGGGTCCAAGATCGATCACCCAGTCAGCGGTTTTAATCACATCCATATGATGCTCAACCACGAGCACGGTGTTGCCTGCATTCACCAATCGTTGAATAGCGGCCAGCAGGGTATCGATATCCTCGAAATGCAGCCCGGTCGTCGGTTCGTCAAAAATAAAGAGCCGTTTTGTTTTTCCGTCCGTCCGGATAAAGCGGGAGAGTTTCAGCCGTTGGGCCTCGCCGCCGGAAAGGGTATTTAGGGGTTGACCGAGCCGCATGTACCCCAACCCCACATCGGCCACGGGCTGAAGGGCTTTGGTGACGGCCGTTGATCGCTTAAAAAACAACAGGGCCTGATCCACCGTCATGTCCAACATATCCATAATGTTTTTTTCCGCATACCGAACCTCAAGCACGTCTCCCTTGAAGCGGTTGCCGTCGCAGTCCGGGCAGGGGATAAAGACATCGGACAAAAATTGCATCTCCACCTTCTCGTATCCCTCGCCCCGGCAGGTTTCACACCGGCCCCCCGTTACATTGAAGGAAAAATAGCCGGGCGGCAGGGATTTTGCTTTTGCCACCTCGGTTCCCGCCAGCAGTTTTCTCACCGGATCAATGGCCTTGGTGTAGGTCAGCAAATTGGCGCGCGGCGTCCTGCCGATGGCCCGCTGGTCCACCAGAATCACATCGTCGATATACTCCATTCCGGAGGCGTCCGCATATTGCCCGGGGTGCCCGTCCGGCGCATTTTTTTCCAGTTTGACGGCCTTATACAAAATGTCTTCCGCAAAGGTCGATTTGCCCGAACCGGACACACCGGTCAGGCAGACAAAGAGCCCGAGCGGAATGCGAACGGTGATATTTTTTAAATTATTTTCCCTTGCACCGCGAATTATCATCCATGCCCGCTTGTCTGGTTTTCGTCTTTTTTCAGGCAGCGCGATACGGCGTTCGCCACTTACGTATTGACCGGTCAACGAGCCGCCGGCCTGGGCCGTAGGACCAAAGTACATGATTTGTCCGCCGTTTTCGCCGGCGGCCGGCCCCATATCGAGCATGTAATCACTGCCGCGAATGATCTCCGGGTCGTGTTCCACCACCACGACCGTATTGGATTGATCCCGCAGTCCCTTCAGAATTTGCATGAGCCGGTTGGCATCCCTGGGATGAAGCCCGATACTCGGTTCATCCAGAATATAGAGGGTATTGACCAGCGATGCGCCGATGGAGGACGCCAACGCCACGCGCTGTACCTCTCCGCCTGAAAGGGTCCGGGACTGGCGGTCCAGGGTGAGATATCCCACGCCCACATCCTGAAGATATTTTAACCGATTGGTGATTTCACCCAATACCAGCCGGGCCGCCCCGTCGGTTTCCGGCACGGCAAGACCGTTAAAAAATGCCATGGCCGCATCAATATTTAGTGCATAAACGTCGGCAATGGTCTTTCCGGAAAGCGTATAGCGCAAGGTTTCATCCTTAAACCGCGTGCCGTTGCACGCCTTGCAGGGCTCATAGCTGCGATACCGGGATAAAAAGACCCGCACGTGCATTTTATAAGTTCTGCTTTCCAGCCAATCAAAATAGCCTTTAATGCCGTAATATTCGGGAGTGCCCTGAATGATAGCCCGTTGCTGAGAAGGGTCGAGGTGCGCAAAGGGAATATCCAGCGGAATTAGGGCGTTTTGACAAAATTCCGACAAATCCCGGTATTCGAACCGCTGCCCCTCCTTTCCGCCCCAGGGCTTGATGGCGCCATTCGCAAGGGAAAGCGACGTATCCGGAATAATCAAATTCAGGTCCATGTCGATTACCCGACCAAAGCCCCGGCAGGTTTCGCAGGCCCCGATCGGGCTGTTAAAGGAAAACAGATTTGACAAGGGAGGAGAATAAGTGATGCCACAATCCGCGCATGCCAGGGCCTGACTGAACGGATAGGCGACGCCGTCTACAAGAAGATAAAGGGTTCCGTGCCCCAACCGGAAAGCCTGCTCAATGGAATCGATGACACGGTCCCGTTCCGCTGAATTCAGCCGAAATCGATCCACAAGCACCTGAAGGATCTCATGATCCACGGCGGGCCTCCACTCATCGAGATAGGTCACCCGTCCGTCAATCAGGAGGCGGTCATAGCCGAGTCGCGAAAGCTCCCTTCGCACGTCCTTTTCACCCCCCGGCACCGCCGTCACCGGAAATGAAATATGCACGGCCGTATCCTTTTTCCGGGCTGCTAAAAACCGCCAGACCGTGGCCGGCGTGTCGGATATAATCGGCCGTCCGCATTTTTCGCAATGCAGTTGGCCCAGCCTGGCAAAGAGCAGTTTCGTATAATCGGTCACCTCCGTCATGGTGCCCACGGTGGACCGGGAGGTCCGCACCGGATCTTTGCGGTCAATGGCGATGGCCGGCGGAATGCCTTCAATTTTATCGACTCGCGGGCCGTCCATTCGTTCCATGAATTGCCGAGCATAGGGAGAAAAGGTTTCGACATACCGGCGCTGACCTTCCGCATACAGGGTATCAAAGGCCAGGGAGGACTTGCCGGAGCCGCTCACACCGGTAACGGCCGTGATTTTGTTGAGGGGGATTTCAAGATTAAAGCCCTTCAAATTATGCTGCCGGGCGCCGATTATGTTTATATAGGATTGAGGCATGATCCAAATTCCAAAGTTTAAGCTTTCCCTGATAATCCGCCGATGATCACGGTAACGGATAACATAGTCACCATTACACCGCTCGCAACGGTATTCCGTCGGTATCAACGCATGAATTCTATTTGGATGATTTCTGAAATCGCAGGAGAGATCGGACGACATCATTAACCCCGAGCACCAGCCCTCTTTAAACATCCTGGGTTTTTGTTTGACTTCGATAACCCATTTTTCTATTTAGAGGTTTTGAATTTCCCTTCAAATTCACCTATCGTAGAAGAAGTTTATGCTGTAATTACCACCATCACATGCGACATGGGTAAGTCGTGTTTAGGCGTTATTTTATGATTGTAGATTTTTTATTCAAGTGATGAAAGGATTTGTTGTCCCGATGAACATTGTGACATTTGAAAGTGTTTCCAAAGCCTACCGAATAGGCGAAATGGATGTTGCCGCACTTGACCATGTCAGCCTGAGCATTCCCCGGGGGGCATTTACCGCCTTGGTAGGACCTTCCGGCAGCGGAAAAACCACCGTTCTCAACCTGATGGGTTGCCTGGATAGCCCCAGTTCAGGCACGGTGACAGTGGCCGACCAGGCCGTGAGCCTTTTTAACCGCCGCCGGGGGGCAGATTTCAGGGGCGAGAATCTGGGCTTTGTGTTCCAGGATTTCAACCTGCTGCCCGTGCTGACAGTATATGAAAATGTAGAGTATCCCCTTTTAATGATCCGCAATATGGCCAAGGGCCGGTGTCGACCGGCGGTGGAACGGGTCCTGGCGGCCGTGGGCATGGGGGATCAGGCCGGCAAATATCCGGCCCAGTTGTCCGGGGGGCAGAAACAGCGTGCCGCCATTGCGCGAGCCTTGGTGGGCAGCCCGACCCTGGTGTTGGCCGATGAGCCCACAGCCAATCTGGACGGCGCGACCGCCCAGAGGGTGGTGGAGTTGATGAAGCGCATGCGCGATGAATTCGGCACCACATTTGTGTTTTCGACGCATGACGCCCGCATCATGGACCAGGCCGAAGTGACCTTTTACCTTGAAGACGGACGATTGATCGACGGATCAGCCATGGGAAAAGAGGAACGTCATGTTTAAGGTGATGCGGCTGGCACTTAAAAATTTGCTGCGATACAAGCGTCGAACCCTCCTGACAGGCATGCTGATCGCCGTGGGCGTGGTGGCGGTGATCGTTTTTGTCGGTTTGAGCGACTCTTTCAAACGTGCCATTGTGGGACAGATCACCGATTCGGTGATCAGCCACCTACAGGTGCACTGCAAGGGCTACACGGCCAGCATCGACAACCTGCCCCTGGACCGCATGCTGCCCCATAATGCGTTTGAAAAGCTTTCCGGCATTCTGACCCGGGCCGACGGGGTGTCGGCCTTTTCCCCCCGCATCAAGTTCGGGGCCATGCTGAGCAATTACGCCCAGACCACCAATGTCCGCCTGAACGGCGTCGACCCGGAAAAGGAGCGGGCGGTCGTGCCGTTGCTGGCGGCACGGATCAGAGACGCCGCCCATGAAAACACGCTTCTTAAAAAGCGGGAAGTGCTGCTGCCGGAAGTGTTGGCCAGGGGCATGGCGGTCAAAACCGGCGACACCGTTGTCCTGGTAGCCAACAACAAGGATGGCTCGGTCAACGGGATGACGTTCACAGTGGCCGGGTTGGTGGAAAGCCTGATGGGGCCAGGCGGCCGGGATGGTTATCTTCACATCGAGGACGCCGCCGCTCTGCTGCGTATGGAAACCCTGGAAGTCAGTGAAGTAGCGGTGCGAACGGAGAACTTTGACCAGCTGGCAGCTGTTTCCGAGCGGTTGCGGGGCATCCTGAGACCTATCACCAACAAACAGAACAAGCCTATGTTCGAGCTACACACCTGGGATCAGCTCACCCCGTTTTACAATGTCGTTCGCATGATCGATGTCATGACGTTGGGCATCAAGGTAATCCTGATTGCCGTGGTTTTGATCAGCGTCCTCAATGTCATGATGATGAGCGTTTATGAAAGGGTGCGCGAGATCGGCACCCTGGCCGCCATGGGCACCCGGCCGGGCCGGATTATGGCATTGTTTATGGCCGAAGGCTTCTGCCTGGGACTGGTCAGCGCCCTGGCCGGCGCTGTCATGGGCCTTGGCGTGCTCTGGGTTTTAAACTTGACCGGCGTGGATGTCGCCTTTGGGCACGCCAATCAGATTTTCACCTTGGCCCCGAGCATTGAACCCCACCAGGTGCTTTCAGCCATGCTCATCGTACTGGGCGTCTCAGTCCTGGCCAGTCTGCAGCCGGCGGCCAAAGCAGCCAGGCTGGAGCCGGTTGAGGCCTTGCGCCATATATAACGACCATATACAACGAAACAACAATAGGGAGGGATTGACTATGACCCGTAAATTTCTTGTTTTTACGATTATGTTGTTTGCCCTGATGAGTATATATCCGCTCGCGATAAAAGCAAACGACGCGCGCATTGCAGTGGCTTCCGAAGGTACCACGGCGGATGCCCCGATAAGCATTCAGGCGGCCCGCTGCCCCTACTTTTTGCTTTTCAATAATCAGGGGCAGTTGGTGGAAGCAGTGGCCAACCCCCTCAGCAGGGAAGCTCGGGGGGCCGGGCCACAGGTCGTCGAATTCCTTTCAGGCAAAGGTGTTCACACCGTAGTTGCCGGAGAATTCGGTGCCAGGATGATAACCGCCATGAAACAAAAAGACATGGTTTTTTATACGGAAACCGGTTCGGCTGCGGATGCCGTCGCGCGTCTTCAAACCCCATAGGACAAAACCCCATGCCACGTATTGCTTCACTCATACTGTTGTCTTTGATAGGAATAACCTTTGCACCGCTCCAAATTCTCTCAGAGCCCCTAAGCGGTGTTCAAATTCTGGAAGCGGTGGATCGGAATCTACAGCCGGGCGATTTGGAAATGTACCGCAAGATCATCAACATTGAGCCAGATGGGAAAAAGAAGGAGTTTGTGCTCTGGTTCTTGAAAAAGGATCGGGACAAGGTAGTCACGTTGTTTGTCTCGCCGGAAAGTGAATCGGGTCGCGCCACATTGCGCCTGGGTGATAACATGTGGCTCTACATACCCAACGTGGGCAAGCCGATCCGTATTACCAGCATGCAGTCGGTGGTAGGGGGTGTTTTTAACAACGCCGATATCATGCGCCTGGATTACGGTGTTGAATACGATGTGGCCGGGCTTTTGGAAGATCAGGGCCGATATCTTCTGGAGCTCAAGGCCAAAAACGGTGCTGTGGCCTATGACCGGCTCAAGATGTGGGTGCTCAAAAAAGAACTGGTACCCTCCCGGATCGATTGTTACGCTGCAACGGGCATGCTCATCAAGACACTGCATTTCAAAGAGATCAAGGATATCGGCGATGGCATCGTGCGCCCGGCGGTGATGGAAACCGAAAGCCCCCTTTACAAGGACTATCGATCCATCATGATTTCAGCGAACCTTAAAAAACGTAGTTTGTCCGGCGAGGTCTTCACGTTGAATTATCTATCCAGGGTTAAGGACTTACGTTGAGCCATGAGGCTTAACCGCTGTCTTTTGATGGTGATGATTTTATTCGCCGCAACGGTTAATGCGAAAGAATATGGTTTCACCATCCCGGAGGCGGAAAAGAAGCCATACGAGTTCGGCGGCAGACTCGAAACCCGGTATATCTATCACCGGCTTGATGAAGATTCGACCCTTTACAGCCTCAATTATTATCAGAACAATCCCGGCGCTGATACGCATGAATGGCAGGGGCTGATAGAACTTTCCGGCAGTTACCGAATCGGATTCCTGCAGGCCGATTTGCTCACCCATCATAAGGGTGCCACCACCTATGAAGATGATGAGTGGGCCAATGATGTTTACGAGGGATATGTCTCTTTGACACCTACAACCCACCTGACTTTTGATGCCGGCAAAAAGCGTGTTCTGTGGGGCAAGGGGTATGCCTGGAATCCTGCCGGATTTCTTAACCGGCCCAAGGATCCGGATGATCCTGCCCTGAACCTGGAAGGGCGAACTTTGCTGGGGCTGGATTTGATCAAAAGTTTTGCCGAAGGGCATCTGGGCAATATCGGTTTAACAGCCCTGCTGCTGCCGGTCATCGACGACTGGGCCAACAAAGAGCTGGGCGAGGAAGGTGATTTAAACGCCGCACTTAAGCTTTATCTGCTCTGGCATGATACGGACCTCGATTTCATCTATTTCAACGGCCCGCGGCAGCCTCGCAGCTTTGGGTTCGATTTTGCCAAAAACTTGGCTGAGAATTTCGAAGTGCACGGGGAGTCGGCTTTCAGGGAAGATGTGCCGCACCTCGTCATCGATGCGTCCGGCAATACCCGGCAAACGCGGGAGGATCAGCTCAGCTACCTTCTGGGCGTGCGGTGCTTGAATCAGTTCGACACCACCTTTATCGCCGAATATTACCACAACGGCGGGGGCTATGACCGAGACGAGCAGGAAGACTTTTTCAGCTATCAGAAAGCGGCCTTCAATCAATGGCAAACCACCGGCAATGCCTCGCGGATGCAGCGTGCCGGGCAAATCACGCGACCTTATTATCAGCAGCGCAATTTCGGTGAAGATTATTTTTATCTCAAGATCTCGCAGAAGGAGCCTTTCGACATCCTGTATTTCAATCCTTGGGCCGCGGCAGTCGTCAACCTACAGGATTTCAGCTTCAGCCTGCAACCCGGCATGACCTGGACGGCCGTGACCAATCTGGAACTCAATTTGCGGGTAAGCATTCCCTTGGGCGCGTCCAAAACCGAGTTCGGTGAAAAGCCGGACGCACTGCGGCCCGAAATCTGGATGCGATATTACTTTTAACGGAATAGCCATGACCGAGTCCATTTATGTCGAAAATTTAGCCAAGCATTTCGAAAAGGTCGAAGCAGTTGCCGACATTTCCTTCAGCATCCGTCAAGGCGAGCTGTTCGGATTTTTAGGCCCCAACGGCGCGGGTAAAACGACCACCATCAATATGCTGACGGGTTTGGCACGCCCGGATTCGGGGACGATCAGAATCGGCGGAATCAACTGTACGGCCAACCCAAGGGCGGCCCAGCATCTGGTCGGCGTAGTCCCGGACGAAAGCAACCTGTATCCGGAACTCACCGGTTTCGACAACCTGTGTTTCTGTGCATCACTATACGGGATGGCTAAGGTCGAAAGACAGTCCAGGGCCCGTGAGCTTCTGGATACTTTCGATTTGACGCCGGCGGCAGATCGCAAATTCGCCGGCTATTCAAAAGGGATGAAGCGCAAACTCACCATTGCCGCTGGCATCATCCACAGGCCGTCCATTCTGTTTCTGGACGAACCCACCACGGGCATCGATGTGGGCAGCGCCCGGCAATTGCGGCAGCTGATCGCAAACCTGCACCGGGAAGGGACCACCATCTTTCTGACTACCCATTACATCGAAGAAGCCGAGCGACTCTGCGACCGCATCGCATTCATTGTATCCGGGCGCATCGTGCGCATCGACACAGTGGCGCAACTGGTCCAACCGATCAGGGAAAAACATGTGATGCAGATTGCCTGCGCCAAAATGCCTGACGGCATTTACAACAAACTCGCCGAAGCGTTTCCGGTACTTACCTTTACAGTATCGGCCGGCAGCTTCATTCGGGTGGAATCCGGAGAGCCCGTCCACGTCGGCCCCTTGGTCCGCTTCCTTGAAGACAATAGGGCCGAGGTCACCGAAGCGCGACGCGTGCGACCGTCCCTTGAAGACATCTTCGTAACCATCACCGGTATCGAGGCGGACGCCATGCGCAAAGAAAAGGAAAAAAAGGGGGGCGGCCAATGAAACTCTGGATCGCCTTCTGGAACATTCTGGTCAAGGACATGCGGACCTATTACCTGAAACCGCCAAACGTTAGTTGGGGGCTGGTTTTTCCCTTGGCGTGGACGGGCATGTTCTTCATCAAGTCCGGCAGCGGGCTGGACAGCATCATGGCATTGCTGCCCGGCGTAGTAGCCATTTCCATTCTGTTCGGGACCACATCCATGCTGGCGGTGACGGTAACCTTCGAAAAAAAGAACCGCTCCTTCGAACGCCTGTTACTTGCGCCCATACCCTTTGAGTTGCTGATGCTGGCCAAGAGCAGCGGGGCCATCCTGTTCGGTACGGCCAATGCCTTCGTGCCGGTCATCATGGCTGCTTTTCTGGCCGATCTGTCTTCAGTCGCATGGGGTGTTTTCGTGCCTGTCGTTATCATGATCGCCATGGCCTCGACGTTTTTGGGCCTTTTCATCGCCGTAGCGGTAAGCGAGGTGTTCGAGGCTCAGACCTTTTCCAATTTTTTCCGCTTCCCTATGATCTTTCTCTGCGGGCTATTCTTCCCCATCGCGCAACTCCCCCTATTTTTGAAACCCTTTTCCTACATTCTGCCCCTCACCTATGGGGTAGATGCGCTCCGTGGGGCCGTGAACGGCGGAAATGCCATGCCCTTTTCCCTCGATCTGGGACTTCTTGGAGTTTTTTGCGCCGGGCTGTTCGCGGTGAGCCTTCGGAATATCAATAAAAACTGGATTTTATGAGTGCCCGGGCAACCTCATTTGCCCCGAACACCAGCCCCCTTTAAACATCCTGGGTTTTTGTTTGACTTCGATAAACCATTTTTCTTCTTAGGGGCCGCAGTATTTTTCGTATGATTTCTACCTGATCGACTATGGATATGATTTTCATGGAATCGTGGCATCTTACCATTTGCTCATATCTATCGGGTATGACCTTCACCTGTGACATTTGCAGCACAGTGCGCCGTGCCTTAATTTATTTGTCTTATTTTTAACGTTCGCATGCGATTTATCGCTGCGGCAAGTTCTATCTCGCGAAATCGGGCCAGGTCACCGGTGGTATAGGGCGGCAGCATGTCAAGTCCGTTCTTTTCTAATTCTTCAATAAGCAACGCCAGAATTTCCTTCATGGTTCGGTTGCCGTTCATGAAACGAGTGGCATACTGAATGGCGTATCCGATTGCGCGTGTCTGAGAGATATCGACCAATTGTTCCACATCCCACATATCCACCACGGTTTCCCCAAACAGGATTTCCCGCAAGCGGGTCGCCGTAATCTTTTGACGGCGATTTATACGAAACGGGTCGAAGCTTAATGCCAAGGGGCACCGGTCACGGGTTTTGCCAAAGTGTGTCCCGCCTTCTGGGCGGCGCCGCTCCTTTCCGGCGGCAGCGATTTTTCGGGCAAGAGCGGTCACATCCAGTGGCTGGTAATCCGACATTCGAATGACATGATCCGCCACGTTAAAATAGTCCCCACTGCCGCCCATCACCAGTATCGTCGATACACCTTTGTCCCGATACAACTGAGCCACTTTGTCAATAAAGGGCGTAATCGGTTCCTGATCTTTCGCCACCAGCTGTTGCATTCGAATGTCGCGAATCATGAAATTCGTCGCAGAGGTGTCTTCATCGAGCAGCAAAACGCCGGCGCCCACTTCAACGGCCTCAATAATGTTTGCCGCCTGGGAAGTACTGCCGCTGGCGTTTTGGGTTGAAAATGCCTTAGTGTCTTTGCCGTATGGAAGATTGTTGATAAATGGGGAAATATCGGTCTGTTCGACGTTCCGGCCATCGGCAGCGCGGATTTTAACGGCATTCGGCAGCGTGACCACCAACTCGCGGCCGTCTCCGGGTATATGATTATAAATTCCCATTTCAAGCGCATTCAGAAGGGTTGACTTGCCATGATATCCACCGCCCACAATCAAGGTCACCCCTTTGGCTATTCCCATGCCGGTAACCGGTCCCCGGTTAGGCAGATATACGGTTGTCCGCAACCCTTCGGGCGCTTTGAATCGAACCGCCTGGCCGTTTGCCAAAGGCCTTGGATCAATCCCGCTGGCCCGCGGGAGCAACGCGTTATCACCAACAAATCCGATCAGATGATGATTTTGAAGCGCTTTTCTCAAAAAATCAGTATCTTCCACTGTTTCGATATGATGGTAAAAGGCTTGCTTGGATAGATGCTTCATAAAAAGCGAGTCATTAACAATGCAGGGTAACTCTTCGAAAAACATGGCCTCCGCATCCGGCCCGGAAATACCCCTTCCATGGCCCGGCAATCCCATAAAAAAACGGGCTTCCACAAACTCGGAGTTGAGCACCATGGCGCTTCTTTCAAGGACCTGCTGAACCGGCGCATCAATAGTTATCACGCCGCTTTTTCCGGTGCCACGGTTTCCCTTCGCATATTTATGGCAGTTTTGATGGAACGTACGAATCAGATAATCGCACGTCGCAATCGTCCTGATTTTTTCAGAAGTGGCATTCGATGGAAATCCCGATGTTTTTCTATCGATACGAACACGAATGCGACTGGGTGCGGCAAACGGGTCCCCCTGGACATGGTCTATCCAAAGCAGATATCGAGGAAATCGGTATCCCCCTTGAATTTCCTTATAAGCCTTATAACCCTTGCCGTCGATTCGGCGAAGAATTTCTTTAAGATTCCGATCGTTTTTCATGATCCGCATTTCGAATGATAACAGCTATTCTTGATCTCTCGTTGCACGCCTTTGACGAATAACGTGTTATTCCCACATGCCGTCTGTGCTCACCGAGAGCTCACGCCAATTATCGATCTGCTCCTGAAGTGTCCTGATCGCCTTCATCGCCCACTTGATACCGTCCGATCCAGCCACAAACGATACGGGCGGATTGTTGACTTCGGCAAGGCGAAGAATGGCCTCGGCCAGCTTTGCGGGATCACCAGTCTGATTAAGATGATGGTGGCCTTGAAAAGCACGGAAATCCTCTGAGGCCTGAGCGTAGTCGCTGATCGTCACGTCAGCATATTTCACAGAACGGGAATCGAGGAAATCGGTCCGAAAGTAGCCGGGAGAGATGGCTGTGACGAAAACACCAAAAGGAGCGAGTTCTTCGGCAATTGATTGGGAAAACCCCTCGATGGCGAACTTGCTGGAATTATAAATCGATCCACCGAAAAAACCTTTCAAACCACCGACGGAGGAAATGTTGAAGATACGCCCGCTGCGTTGCTGACGCATGCCGGGAATGACCGCATGGGTGACGGCCATGAGACCGAAGACATTCGTATCGTATTGAGCGCGGATTGCCTCAAGGGGTATCTCTTCGAAGACACCTAGTTGCCCGTAACCGGCATTGTTGACAAGAATGTCAATACGACCGAATCGCTTCTTTGCCGCCTGAACGGCGGATTGGATTTGCTCTTGGCGCGTAACGTCCAGGGCCGCGACCAAAAGGTCGGTGGAAACGCCAAGCGCTCTTGTTGCGTTCTCCGGCTTTCGACCGGTGGCGACAACCTTGTTGCCGGCTAAGAGTGCGGCCCTTGCGATCTCGGCGCCAATGCCGCGAGTGGCGCCTGTAATGAACCATACCTTGCTCATATCGGTTCCCTTTAAAATTGAATTGGATCCTTTTATTTCGGTTAGTTGATCTGAACAGTTTAAGCCAAAATCCAGCAATCGCCGGACATTCTGTATTAACAGACCCCCGCAGGGTTATACCGCGCTATCGCACCTATCATATTAAAAATAATACGGGCAGCAGTCAAGGCACCCAAATCCGTTGACATCCTTCTCAGGAACAAACTCGATCAGATTGAATCCTTTAACATTCGCTTTTTTTGAAATGTGATGAATCAGATCGATACCTTGTTGAAACAACAACCCTCCCGGAACAGGCGCCTTGACGGCTGGCATAATCGATGGATCCAGGCCATCGCAATCGATCGTCACCAAACACTCTGCGCCTTCCTGAATCAGATCCAGTATCCGCTCGTGCCCCTCGTTATGCACCTCTTTTGCAGTGAAAATTTTCGCCCCGTAGACTTGTGCTAAGGATTGAGACGGTATCCCGTCGGTATCAACGCATGAATCTTTCTCGATAATTTCTGAAATCACCCAAAAGATCGGGCTGCATCATTTACCCCGGACCCCATTCCCCTTTAAACATCCAGGTTTTTGTTTGACTTCGATAGACCATTTTTCTATTTAGGGGTTTTAAAATTGCCTTTAAGGGTGGAGGATCTTACAAATGGACGATGATATTCAAAACGAAAACGATGAAGAAAGTTTTGCCGCGCTTTTCGAAAGCTACAACCAGGGTATGAGTCAGGATATACAAATCGGCGACAAAATCAAAGGCCAGATTATTTCCATCGGCCGGGACACGGTATTTCTGGATACGGGCACCAAAATCGACGGGGCGGCCGACCGCGCTGAATTATTGGATGAAGATGGTAACCTTCCTTACCAGTTGGGCGATGAGCTGGAACTCTACGTAACCGCCATGACGGAAAGCGAGATCATTCTTTCGAAGGCCATTTCAGGAATCGGCGGCGTCAACCTGTTACAAGATGCCCATGCCCAAAGAATTCCGGTCGAAGGCAAGGTTTCCGCCACCTGTAAGGGCGGATTTAACGTGGAAATACTGCAACGCCGAGCGTTCTGTCCGATCAGCCAGATGGACATCGTGCATATCGAAACGCCGGACGACTACGTCGGCCAGCGATTTTCGTTTTTAATCACGCGGTTTGAAGAAAACGGCCGCAATATCGTGGTATCCCGCAGGCAACTGCTGCAGCAGGAAAAAGATGCCCTGCAAAAAGAGATATTCGACAAGCTCACCATCAATTCCGAATGGGACGGTCAGGTCACCCGGATTTTGCCCTTTGGCGCATTTGTGGATATTGCGGGCGGGATCGAGGGAATGGTACATATCAGCGAATTAAGCTGGTCCCGGGTCGAAACCCCGCAGGAAGTGATTCAGGTCGGCGACACCGTGCGTGTCAAAATCATCGGGATCAAGCCATCGGAAGAGGGAAAAAACCGCCCCAAAATCAGCCTTTCCATCAAACAGGTGCAGGGCGATCCGTGGGACCAGTTGAACGGTAAGTTAAAAGCCGGTGATATTGTCGAGGGAAAAGTCACGCGATGCGCCAGTTTCGGCGCGTTTGTGGAAATTTTTCCCGGCATCGAAGGATTGGTGCATATCAGCGAAATGAGCTACGAAAAACGCGTGGTAAACGCCGAGGATATCGTCCGTCCCAAGGACAGGATCAGCGTACTCGTCAAGGATGTGGATTTGGAAAAGCGACGCATCACCTTGAGCATTCGCGAAACCAAGGCGGATCCCTGGACAAGCTTCAAGGATAATTACGCGTCCGGTCAACGGATTACCGGCACTTTGGAGAAAAAAGAAAAATTCGGTTTTTTCATTCAACTGGCGCCTGGCGTCACCGGCCTTTTGCCGCAATCCAAAATCAATCAAACCCCGGACCGGGCCGATTTTGAAAAGCTGAAACCCGGAGACAGCGTTTCCGTTCTGATCGAGGAAATCAAACCCAACGAGAAAAAGGTGACCCTTGCGCCCGGAGATGGCGGCGATGCGCAGGACTGGAAAAATCACACGCAAAAGGACAGCATCGGCTTGGGCGATCTGGGAGAAAAGCTGAGGCAGGCGCTACAAACGAACGAAAAAAAATCATCCTGACGTTCTATTTCATTTCATTCATGCGAAACGGACCCAATACGATATGGCAAGTATATTTTATGTAGATGGACAATTTGTCGAAGCGCAAAACGCCACCATTCCGGTGGATGATTTGGCCCTGCTGCGGGGCTACGGCGTCTTTGATTTTCTTCGAACCTATAACGGCAAACCATTTTATTTAGAGGCGCATGTGAATCGCCTCTTTCAATCCGCAGCCGGCATCGGCCTTCACCTGCCTTGGTCAAAGCCGCAAGTCATCGATATCGTAACGGAAACGTTGGCGAAGAATCATTATTCGGAGAGCAATATTCGAATTCTGGTCACCGGCGGTTCAAGTGACGATGGAATCACCCCTATGGGAAACAGCCGGCTGCTCGTGATGATCACCGGCCTCAAGCCAAAGCCTGCGTGGTGGTATGAAAAGGGCGTATCACTTGCAACCTACAGAACGGAACGCGATTTTCCGTGTGCAAAAAGCATCAATTACATCGCCGCTATTCACGCCCTTCGGAAAGCTGAAAAGGCCGGCGCCGTGGAAGCTCTCTATATCGGTGAGGACCAACATGTATTGGAATGCACCACCAGCAATTTCTTCGGCTTTAAGGGCGACACACTGGTGACGCCGGATTCGAATATTCTTCCGGGCATCACCCGGCAGGTGGTTCTGGAACTCGCATCCAAAGTGTTCAGGGTTGAACAAAGACCGGTTTCGCTGGAAGAATTACCCCGGCTTGACGAAGTATTTATTACGTCTTCAACCCGGGAAGTCCTTCCGATTGTCCGCATTGATGACATGACTTTCAGTCAAGGAAAACCCGGTTCAAGGACCCTTCACGTCATGCGCCTTTTTTCCGATTTTGTGAAAGAATACGCCCGATCACGGTAAGAACGGAGTTTATGAGCGATTCTCTTGTCAGGGCGACCATCGATCTGTCCGCCATTGCCCATAACGCCCGGGAGTTGCGCCGCATCACCCATCCCTCCGCCCGATTCATGGCCGTGGTGAAAGCAAACGCTTACGGCCACGGCATTGTGGCTGTCGCCCGCACCGCGCTCATGAACGGAGCCGATGCACTCGGCGTGGCGCGCATCGAGGAAGGAATGGCTCTTCGAAATGCCGGAATTTTCGCCCCGATTCTTCTTTTCGGCGCGCTGCCACCAACGCGCCTCGACGCCCTGATTCAATATGATATCACCGCCACGATTTTCTCCCTTCAGACAGCCCGAATGCTGTCCCGAATCGGCGTGTCCGTCGGGAAAAAAATTCGTGCTCACATCAAAATCGATACCGGCATGGGCCGCTTGGGCCTGCTGCCCGATTCGATGCGGCAGGGAGAGGAAGACCCGTTGAATCCTCGGGAACTGATTTCCGAAATTACGGACATCACCCGAATGAAGGGCATCGACATTGAGGGCATCTACACCCACTTTGCCTGCGCCGACATGCCGGCCAGCACTTACACCGCGAAGCAGTTCGAGCTTTTTATCACCCTGCTATATCAGCTCTCAACTATCGGAATTGATATTCCCATTAAACATGCCGCCAACAGCGCGGCGATCATCGCACATCCCGAAACCCATTTGAACATGGTTCGCCCCGGCATATCCCTATATGGGCTCTATCCTTCCGGGGAAATAGACCACGATAAAATTCTGTTAAAGCCCGCCATGGCATTAAGCTCCCAAATTATTCAATTGAATAAGGTCCGGTCCGGCTTTAGCATTAGCTACGGCTGCACCGGACAGACCCAAAGGGACACACTCATCGCCACCCTCCCGGTGGGATATGCCGATGGATTAAACCGTCTGCTTTCCAATCGCGGCCAGATGCTCGTCCGGGGTCTCAGAGCGCCGGTAGTCGGAAGAATCTGTATGGATCTGACCATGATCGATGTGGGGCATATTCCCGGCGTCGACATCGGGGACGAGGTCGTCCTGTTCGGACAACAGGGAAACGAGACCCTTTCGGTGGATGAAATCGCTTCAACCCTGAACACCATCCATTATGAAATTGTCATCGGCATCTCCGAAAGGGTTCCCAGGGTCTACGTAAATGGTTGACATTCTTCTGGTGCAACCGCCGATTCGAGATTTTTATCTTACCGCAAAGCGGACCGTGCCCTATGGGTTGGCGTCCATCGCCGCAGCACTTGGTGCAAAGGGATTCAGCGTAAACCTACTGGACGGGCTGGCATCGGCCAAATCACGCCCCCTGCAGCCCCCCCTCGAAATGAGCTATCTTGCGGACTATTATGGCCGGCCGGATTCAAGTCCATTCGGGCTCTTTCACCAATTCAGGCATTTTGGATACAGTTATCAACATATTCAAAAAATGGCCCAATCCTCGGGCGCCTTTCTGGTGGGCATTTCCGCTCTGTTTACGCCTTATATTGAGGAGGCCTTCGCCACGGCCAGGGCAATTCGCGCCGCGCTTCCAACTTGCAACATCGTTTTGGGCGGCCATCACCCCACGGCACTGCCCGCTCACGCCATGACTTGTCCCCATGTGGATTTTGTATTGCGCGGTGAGGGAGAAAATTCCCTGCCGGCCCTGGCCCTGGCCATCAAAAACGGGACGCCACTATCGGAAGTGCCCGGCCTTGTTTTCAGAAGAAAGGACGGTGCGCTTCATGTCGGTGCGCCGGCCGTGATGACGTCGCTGAATGACGCGCCCCCGCCCGCCCGCCGCCTGATTCGCGATGACTTTTATCGCCGCAAGGGAAGAGGCGCCACGGTCATTGTGACCAGCCGCGGATGCCCCATGACGTGCAGCTACTGCGCGCTTGGCAACCATCAGCTTTATCCCTATCGAAGGCGACGCCTTGATGACGTATTGGAAGAAATCGCCGATGCAGTGCTTCACCACGACGCCCGTTTTATCGATTTTGAGGATGAAAACCTTTCGCTCGACCGCGATTGGTTTCTCACCTTGCTTCGCGCCATCACAACGAATTTCGGACGATTTGAGCTCGAGCTTCGGGCCATGAACGGCCTGTTTCCGCCGACCCTGGATGATGAAGTGATCGCGGCCATGAAAGCGGCAGGGTTTCGCACCCTGAATCTGTCTCTGGGCAGCGCCTGCCCGGACCAGCTTCAGCGGTTTCACCGGCCGAATGTTCGCCGATCCTTTGACCGGGCGCTTGAAACCGCTGAAAAACACGGCATGGATGCGGTAGGATATATTATCGTGGGCGCCCCGTGGCAAAACCCGGAGGACTCCTTAACCGATCTTTTGTTCTTAACGGCCCGGCGGGTACTGGCCGGTGTCTCCGTTTATTACCCGGCGCCGGCCAGCAAAGACTATGAGATCTGCGACGCATTGGGCCTTTTGCCGGAAGCCTTTTCCCTCATGCGCGCCAGCACGCTTCCCATCTCGCATACCACCACACGGCTGGAGGCCGTCACCCTAGTGCGACTCGGCCGAATGATCAACTTCATGAAAGAGATCATCGACTCAGGGACTCCGCTGCCGCAACCCGCATCCCCCGATTCGTACGGCCAAATCGCGATTGAAGATCGGGAACCCCTCGGCATTCTGTTATTAAGCTGGTTTTTATTCGACGGCCGCATTTGGGGCGTTACCCCGCAAGGGGAATGTTACCCCCATCGCGTATCACCCGCGCTCACCTCATCCTTCCTCAAGCGGCTTCGGGACCGCCCTTTGCGCGGCAGGCTTTCTAAAAGCGCATAGCCATCCGAATCAACCGGGTCCTCCTGTCATTAAATCCGGATCCCTCGGCAATTTCTCGTCCAAAACCGATCGGACCATTCTGACCAGTGATGCGTTTTTAACTCAATCTATCAAACACCGAAAGCCGAGAATATTGGCACTAAAATCAGCGGGAAGACGGTGCCGGGTCGTTAATCGCAGGGACTGGTCTGCAATCCACCCACCCCCTTTGGCGATATAATACACAATCTCCCTGTTAAGGGAAAATTTAGGCTGACACGGATCACTCGTCCATTCCAGCACATTGCCGAGCAAATCAACAATTCCAAAGGGATTCTCGCCGTTGATATACTGATCCACGGGGGTTGTGTCTGAAATCCCGGCACCTTCAATGTTGCAGCAATTTTCCAGCCAAATCTTCCCCCAGGGAAGCAATCGGCCGTCCGGTGATCTGGCCGCGGCCTCCCACTCAATTTCGCTGGGCAAGCGCTTTCCAGTCCAGGCAGCAAAACTCATGGCATCCTGCAGACTGACCTGCACAACCGGGTGATTTCGCTTGTTGTGAAGATTGCTTCCCGGACCAAGGGGTTGATACCACGTCGCACCCTTCACTTTTTCCCGAGTGTGAGTGGGGCGCCAGCGAGAATGCGCTTGACCGGTTTTCTCATTCACTATTTTTTGAAACCGCCCATAATAAACCGTACCATATCCTAATTTTTCAGCCGTCGTGACGTAACCGGTCCGGTCGACAAAGACCTCGAACACGGCATTGGTCACGGGGAATTTTCCCATATAGTACTCACCCAGCGAAACCTGCTTCAGCAGCAGCACATCATCGGCGGTGTCGGTATCCCCCACCCGATAGGTACCCTTCGGTACCGTAGCAAACTGGTTATAATACCTTTCCATGGCGCCGAGAAAACCGTCGAATCGAGCGGCAAGATTTTTTTTCCGCTCCGAATCAAGCGTCGTATTTTCAAAATCAATTTTCTCCTCATCCGACAAACCGATCGGAAGGCCGATCTCCTCCATCCAACTGTCGAGCCGGTCCGGTTCGGCTCCCTCAGCTCGGCCATCCGCTTCTTCCGCGACACCCTCTTCATCCTCGATGGCTTCATCTTCCAATATCTCGTCATAGTCTTCGGATGCCTCATTCAAAACCTCGTCTATTCCTTCGACAATCTCATCCACTTCTATTTCAGAAGCCAATATGCCCGCTTCATCACCCGCTTCCACATCAACATCCTCGATCAATTCACCATCAATTTCTTCCACCGCATCGGACTCTATTCCATCAGGCTCATCCGCCGCCTCCACTTCTTCCACAAGGTCGGCATTATCTAAAAATTGTTCGTCCGCATATGCCTCAGTGTCCGATTCAAATTCTTCTATGCTATCGAATTCTTCCAAATATAACGCCTCATCCGTCTCATCAGTCGATTTTTCCTCTATTTCATCTATTTCCTCCATATCCTCAAAAGCATCCGCATCCACCATTTCGATTTCTTCTTCCAATTCCGGATCGAAGGTTTCCGTCACCTCAAACGCATCCGGAGACGCTTTATTGTCATCACTTTCAGCAGGTGCATCCGTCATTATATTGACGCCGTCCGTCATATCATCCGACATTCGATGTGAAGCGTCGCCATAAGAATCAGAGGGTGAGGATACCGCAGGCGCTTTACCCTCCTGATCGATATTCACCGGCCCGGTCGTATGTTCTCCTTTTTTCAGAATGTCATATTGGGACAAATCGCCTTTGCCGGTTTCCCGGGTTAATTTTTCAACCAGGGTTTGAAGCTGCGCCATCTCGGCGGGCATCCCCTCATCCTGCCTGGAAGACAAAAACGCTGAAACGAGTTTAAGTGCTTCACCAATCTGCTCCATCTTCAATGCCCCTGCGCCTTGAACCGATTCTGAAATAGAGTCGAGCATTTGATCTTTGGCTTCCCTGGACATGGCAAACATGTTTTCAGGACCGATGGTAATTCCCTCGGGATTGTTTCCCTCCTGCCAAGCCCTTTTTAAATCGGCATTGATAGCGGATTTGATGCTGTTGAAGTTTTTTCTTTTGGAAATGATTTGGGCAGGATCATTTTCGAGTTCCCATACTTTTTGTATGAGGTCATCGGTGGGCACGACCCTCACGGACTCGGGAAATTCAACCCCTTCGTAATACCCGGCAATAGCAGCCAGCAATCTGCTTTTCAGCGCCGACGGATTTCGATATCTCAGCCCGGCTATCGCCGTTTCAACACCCGCAGCCGATATCGGCATGGTGGATCACCTCGTTACGATAGTTGTTTTTGGCTATGCCTGAAGTGTCTATTGCCTCGTCTTCAATTACACGATACCCACACGATTCTCAATAACCACTTATCAAGATTCATGCCACATGCTTTTATGCATTCTCGTGTTATGGCTTTTCAAACAGAATTGAATATGTTATGGGAGGCCCATGGGGCATGTCATATGCATAGCTAGCCAAAAAGGGGGCACCGGTAAAACAACAACGGCTGTTAATCTTGCCGCTTCACTCGCCTTATTTGAAAAAAGAACGCTGGTTGTGGACTGCGACCCGCTGGGAAATGCCACGACGGGAATCGGATCAAATAAGGACTTGATTTCATACAGCATTTTTGACGCATTAGCGGGAAAAATCCCTTTCTCCGGCGTAACTTTAAGCACCTGCCTGTCACATTTATTCCTTGTCCCTGCCTCAAATGATCTTTTTTTGATCGAGAGCAGGGGGACACCCGGCATCGATTGCGAACGGGTCTTGCCGGGGCTGATTCGGAATACGGCCAATGAATATGATTATATTATCATCGATTCACCACCTTCATTGGGATATCTTTGCATGAGCGCGTTGGCATCCGCGGATTATCTGATTATTCCCACGCAACGTCGCCTATTCTCCTTTGAGGGACTGAGCCCGTTATTGTCCTTAATTCAAATGGTTAGATTCCGAACAAACGCCAAGCTCAAAGTCACCGGCATTTTACTCACAATGGTTGAAACAGACGGTTGCTCATCCACTGAAAAAACACCGGATTTCCTCAGCAGCCTAAAAGGCCGCATTTTTAAAACCGTTATTCCAATGGACGCCACGCTGGCCGACGCTTCGGATCATGGGAAACCGGGAGTGCTCTATGATATCACGGCTTCCGGCCCCGCGGCCTACCTTAACCTGGCACAAGAAATGCATAAAATGTTGTCGTCCTAAAAACCAATCCCGGCACGATCGTAATATGCGTGTCGAAAATAGAATTGAAAACCGAAAACGACCCCAACACAACCGAGGTGATGCAAGTGAAGATTACGAATTCAGAAATCATAAAAACCGGTGAACGCGAATTGATAGATACCATTATCGGCGATCTCGACTGGGGTACTATCGAAAAAATTATTCGGGATCGGCATCAGTTGAGCATTCAGGACGATATTGAATACAAAGACGGCGACATCATCGTTCACGAGAATAAAGTCGCCTACCGGCTCGACTTTGAAGTCAAAATGTCGCTTTCGGTTGTTTTTGACCGCGAGGGCACCTGCCTTTCATTGCTGGCCGCGGAAGGCCCGGTTCCGGAGCCCGAAACGGTTTCAATCGAAACCGGCGGCACGGAAGAGGACTTGAAAAAAGCGATGGGGATCCTGTCGATTCCTGAGTCCGATATAGAACCCAAGCCGGCCGCTGATGAAGATATTTTGGAACTGACCTCGGAAATAAAAGACCGTCCTGAAAATGTTAACGCCCCAGCCGAAAATAAGATCGCTGATGCGGGTGCCGTCGCAACCAATAATTCCGATATGGAAAAAGAGATGGCGGATCTGCTTGACTCTACGTTGGATATTGAATCGGAGCAAGCGCTTGAGGATGACATTCTGCAATTGACCTCGGAACTGGCGGCCATGTCGGAAGACACCGAGCATTCAACAGCAATCGATGCTACCACCAGCACCTTTACCCTCGTCAATAAGGAGCCGGCCAATTTAATAACGCCCGCCATTACATCCGGTTTGAACTCAACTGCCGCATCCGATGTGACCTTCGCGGATGAGCTGACCGAGTTTGATGCGGAACCGGATGATTTTCAGATGGAAACCATGGAGGCGCTGACCGCTTCGGACCTGATCGAAGATGAAAAAGTTTCGGAGAACATGCCGGCATCGACAGCCAATAATCTGGCCACTGAAACGAAAGGGCATTCTGAAAAAGAGCCCCAGGAGAAGATGTCGAAAATGGCATCTCAAATAGCTGACCTGATTTCCGAGATAAACGAAGATTGATAAAATCCCTATGAGCGAAGACACAAAATCCGATAAAGCCCGCTTGGCCAGACTGATGGATAAGTTTGATCGCGTTTTGAAACGCCATGTCAGACGGCTGTTGGATACCGGCGAATCCGATAGCAATCCGGCATATAGCTTGAATATGATCGCGTGCTTACTGATTCTTGTTGAACGAGAAAAGGAGATCGCCGAATTTCCCGGTGCCGCTCCCAAACGATACAACCGCCAGACATTTCTGAAAGACATTGATGAAATCGGGTTCGAGGCGGACGATCATCTCATGGTGGAAATTCAAGATCTGGCGCAAATGGGATATATCCATATCGGCGCAGATGAAGAGTACCGGGCTCTCGAGCCGGCCATCAAGTTTCTCTCCATGATGGAAGCTATCTTTCCTTCCATGCCCGGCCTCAGCCTCATCGCATATACCCTGCAGGCCGCCGAGGAAGTAATGACCGGCCGAAAGGAAATCATGCAGGCGCTGAGACAATATGATGAAACCCTTTTGACGAGGGGAACATCCATAAGCAAACAGCGCGCTGAAGCATTAAGACGCCATCGGGCGGAAGCAGCACGGAAAAAGGATAACCCGGCTGCTCGGAAACAGCGAGAAGCATACCTTGAAAAACTGCGCGCCCTTCGGGCCAGATTGGCAGGCCCAACCTCAGATCCCACGATTGTAATCACTTCCGGATTCAGCAGCAACGTGACGATTCGTGAGCTCTTTCCGAAACAACCGGATCCATCGGAGATTCCGCCAGCACCGGAACCCATATTCCCTTCTGATGATGAGGCTGCTATCCCCCCAATAACACAAGTGCTGGAGCCCCCCCCCGATACGACAACGGCATCCGCCGCGACGATTCCGCCCTTATCGAATATTGTCTCCCCCCTCCCGGCTGAAACACAACCGCATTCGAATTCCCTTGATTCAGTCGTGCCCCGGCCAGAATCGGAAGATAAAGAGGAAGAAACGGCTGTCGATGAATTGTCGGAAGAAGAAGCCATCGAACGCAAGATACAAGCATTTGAGGAGCACCTTGCTATGACCTGCCCTATCTGCAAAGAGGGCAAAATACTTTCAAAGACCACGGAAAAGGAAAAAACGTATTATTACTGCTCCAACAAGAACTGCAACCTGGTCAGTTGGGGCAGGCCGCATCATATGAGTTGCCCGACATGCAACAGCCCGTTTTTGATTGAATTCCAGCAGCAAGACGGCGGGGTTGGGCTCAAATGCCCCAGGGCCACCTGTGCTTTTCAGCATCGAGACTTCGACGGCCGGCTCATTCCAGCCGCATCCGAAGCCGGCGAGGTCAAAACGGTTCGAAAAGTCGCCATTCGAAAAAAAGACGGAAAAAAGACCGTGCGGCGCGTCGTGCGGCGAAAGGGCTGATTCCATGAAAATCCTTACGCACCAAACAATCAATGCACAGTTATGCGGCACCCCCCTGGCGGTTGCAACGGGTTTCAGTCGCGTTGAACTGTCGGCCATTCCAAAAATGGCGGTGGATGAGTTCGGTCTGGTCCATGGCGGGTTCATTTTTGGCCTGGCCGATTATGCGGCCATGATCGCCGTCAATGATCCGAATGTCACCTTAGGTGCCGCCGAAGTACGGTTTACAAAGCCTGTGCGCGTCGGGGACCACGTCATTGCGGAAGCGCGCGTTCTATCGGAAGACGGTAAAAAGCGATTGGTTCAAGTATTTGTTCTTCGTGAAGACGAAACCGTATTTGAGGGTCGCTTCACCTGCTTTGTTCTGGCCAAGCATGTGCTGGCTTGATCCGGGTTCGTTGCGAGCCGATCATCGACAGTCTATCCGTCGATGCCCGGTTCGGCGGGCTATGATTCACCACCGGGAATAGTGAACCAAAATGTGCTGCCCTTTTTCCCGTCGCTTACGACACCGATATTCCCTTTATGCGCATCAATCGCCATCTTGCAGAAAGCCAGCCCCAGGCCGGTGGCGTATAACCGGCCATCGTTTTTCTTTTGCACCTGGAAATATTTATCGAAGATGGCTCTCTGAAATTCCGGAGCAACCCCCGGACCCCGGTCCGTCACATCACACCGAATATCTCCGTTTTTATCGATCGCACAGCCGATCTCGACGACTTCGTTTTCCGGTGAATGGCAAATCGCATTCATCAAAAAATTTTGTAGCACCCGCACCAGCAATCCCCGATCACCATAACACGTTTCATCCGTTAGCGGCGACAGACATCTTTCCTGCAGAATAACGGATCTGGTTCTGGCGATGCTGTGAACTCTGGATACGGCCTCCGAGAGCATTTCCCGGGGCCTGATGGGTTCTCGGACCAGGTTCAGGCTTCCTTCTTCCAATCGCGCAATATCCAACAAGTCGGATATCATGCGATAAAGCGTATCGCACCCCGCCTGGGCGGCTTTGACATATTCCATATTCTCTTCCTGAACGGTATAGGAAAGAATGTCGATATTGGCCACAACCTCGGAAATAGGCCCTTTTAAGTCATGAACCAGCATATTGAAAAGCTCCGTCCGGAGTTTTTTCAGTTTTTCCAGTTCGTAATTTCTCTGTTCCAACTCCCGCTGCCGCTCTTGCAGGGCTTCAGTCAACTGGTTCTTTTCGATCGCGCCGATGAGCTGCCCCGCAAACGTTATGATAATCTGTTGTTCTTCCTCGGAAAAAAGATCCGCGCCTTTTTTTTCCGTTACGCTCACCACGCCAATCACCTGATCGCCGCACCCAATCGGCGCAATCAGAAAAGCACCTTTTTGATAAGATTGAAATTTATTTCTGAGCATGGGCCGGCCTTGAATACCTTTTTCCATATATAGCGGGGCCGCGTTGAGAAAAACCCATGTAGCGGGAGATCGTTCGGAAATCCGCTGCCGGACGCCGATTAATTTGGAATCCGTGGAGGCGACAACCTCCAGGTACTCCACTTCCCGATTGATCATGACAGAGCCTTTTGCGGCATCGAAACAAATAACGACTTCAGTTAAAATATGCTGAAGCTTGTCATTGAAGGCAAGATCGGCCCGGTTGGAAATTTCCACCATTTTCATGAGCGCTTTAGAGAATCTGTTATCAACGTCCATTACCCGTCCAATCAACCATTCTGTTTTAACAGTTCAATTGCTTCGTTGTTTTGAGGGTCAAGTTTAAGGACACCCCTTAACATCATCTCCGCTCGAAACGGTTGGCCGATGCGACTGTATATTTTTGCCGCATGAAGCTTGATCGGCAAATTTTTCTTGTCGTTTTCAATCGCCAACAAAAAAAATTTAAGCGCGTTGAGCCACTCTTCAATCTGTTCGTAGGCTAACCCCAAAAGGGAAAGCAAATCCACCCGGTCCGGTTCGAATTTGATCAATTCGTTCAGCAATTTGACGGCGTAGTGATAGGCCCTATGTTCCATGCAGTGCGAAATGATCTCTTCCACGAGCGGTTGAGAATAACCCGATAACTCGATGACCTTGTCGAGCACTTTTTCGGCACGGGCCATCATGCCCTTTTGAATCAACGCCTTTCCGAAGTACACGCCGCGTGAAATGTGCCGGGGACTGATGTTCATCGCTTGTTCAAAACAATCGGCGGCCTTGGCAATGTCGTTTCGCTGCAGATAGATCTCCCCGAGCAGGTGAAACGCAAACACATCGAGATTGTTCATTTTGGCCGCCTTGATCAGCCAGTTTTCGGCGGTATCCGTTTCCTTTTTTTCATAATACAGGTATCCAAGTTCACGCAATGGCCTGGAAGACCTCGGGTCGGCCTTTTGCGCGAGCTTGGTTTCCGCAATGGCGGCCTCCAACTCGCCGTCTTCCTTCAGCAATCTTGCTTTCTTTAAATGCCGGACCATCGGGGGCGGATTGTTGGCTTTTTCCAGAACCGCAACTACTCGGTCGCTGAGCACCTTGACGGTAAGGGGTTTAAGAATGTAGGCATCAATTTCGGACTCGGCCGCCTCAGCCACAATTTCCCGATTTGCCTCGGCTGTCACCATTACCACCGGGATATCCCTCAATGCCGGATCCTCCCGAATCTCTTCGAGCATTTCCACGCCCGTCATGCCAGGCATATTCCAATCCGAGATAATCAGATCAACCGGAATTTCCCTGATCATTTTCAGCGCTTCCGCACCGTTGTGCGCGAACCGATATTTTTTCCCGAACCGCATCACCTTGAGCATGCCACGAATCGATTTACACATGCTTTCGATGTCATCAACGATCAAAATGCTCATTTCTTCGTATGGTACCATTGCGAAGTTCCTTAACCTGCTTGAACGGATTCACCGGAGCGCCAATGTCAGCTAGCCTCTCGCTATATCAGCAGAAACACATCTCTTCAATAAGCACGCGCCATAAAAGTGTTTAATGCTCTGTATTTTTAAAAAGTTATAAACAGTCGGCGTTAATGGGTTCATGGACCGGGTTGATAATAGTCCTTGCCATTCAACCCGATTGCGGTTATTTTCTTTCGCCGAACCGTTTCTATTCGGTTCAAGCAATCTGAGCCGCAGCAAGCACTGCGGACCAAGAGGACTGTTACGGTGTTGCCATTTTCAGACACCCGATTGAATCCGATTCGGGATAAACTATCCGCCGGCAAGCGGCTGACCTTTGATGATGGTGTTCGATTATACGAAAGCCGGGATCTGCTGGGCGTCGGTCGCCTGGCTGATTCGGTGCGCCGAAAACGCTATGGAGATACGGCATTTTTTGTCTATAATCAACATCTCAATTACACGAATATCTGTGCGAACAACTGCCTATTTTGCGCCTTTTCGAGAAAAGAGGGGGAACCCGGCGGCTTCACCCTCTCGTTGGAACAAATCCGCGAAGCACTGAATACAAGAGCCGATGAGCCGATTCGAGAGCTGCATGTGGTGGGCGGCCTAAATCCGGCACTGGGCCTCGATTATTATTTAGACCTTCTGAATCTCATCAAATCGGTAAGGCCGCAAGTCACCATCAAAGCCTTTACGGCAGTTGAAATCGATTACCTATCCCGAACCTCGGGACTTTCCATTGAAGAAACCATTTTCAGACTTGTTGACGCGGGACTCGCCATGCTGCCGGGCGGCGGCGCCGAGGTCCTCAGCGACCGGATTCACGATAGGCTGTTCAGAAAAAAGATCAACGGTCGGCGCTGGCTTAAAATCATTGAAGCGGTACATCGAGCCGGCCTTCCCTCCAACGCGACCATGCTGTACGGCCATATCGAAACCGTCGAGGAGCGCGTCACCCATCTACTGCGGCTGAGGGAGTTACAGGACAGAACCGGCGGATTTTCCGCCTTCATTCCGTTGGCCTTTCACTCGCAAAATACGGCGCTATCCCACCTGCCGGCCACCACGGCCTTCGATGATCTAAAGGCAATTGCCGTTGCGCGCCTGATGCTCGACAATATCGATCACATTAAAGCCTATTGGGTCATGATCGGGGAAAAACTCGCTCAGGTGGCTCTGTCCTTTGGCGCGGACGATCTGGACGGCACCATTATCGAAGAGAAAATCACCCATATGGCCGGTGCCACCTCGGCCAAGGGGCTTCCGCGTGAACATATGATACACCTCATTCGCGCCGCCCGATTCAACCCGGTGGAGCGGGATTCCTTTTATCGGCCGGTAAATCTGCAGAATCACGGAAGAGGGCCTGCCCAATGAACCGGCTCGATACGGCAATGCAAAACGCCCTCACCCGCCAACGGTTGACCACAGCCGATGCTCTGACCCTTTTCCATGAGGCGCCCCTTCTCGAACTGGCCCGGTTGGCCCACTTGAGCCGTCTTCACCACCATCCGGAACCGGTCGTCACCTATGTTGTGGACCGTAATATCAATTATACGAATGTGTGCGTTTCGGCATGCCTTTTTTGCGCCTTCCACCGGGATCAGGATTCTCCGGAGGCCTACATTATTTCAAAAGAAGCATTAAGAACCAAAATCGAAGAAACCCTTTTTCTCGGTGGAACCCAGATTCTCCTTCAGGGTGGCATGCATCCCGCGCTCGATCTGGATTACTACCTCGATCTTCTTCGCTTTATTAAGGGTAATTTCACCATTCACATTCATGGATTTTCACCTACCGAAATCGATTTTATCGCAAAAAAAAGCGGATTAACCGTCACCGAGACGCTGACGGCGCTCGTTGCGGCCGGACTGGATTCCATTCCCGGCGGGGGGGCCGAAATACTAGTGGATGAGGTTCGAAAAAAAATCTCTCCCCATAAGTGTTCCGCCGAAGATTGGCTCAATGTCATGCGCTGCGCGCATCGGATGGGTCTTAAAAGCACGGCGACGATGATGTTCGGTCATATTGAATCGCCGGAACACATTATTTCCCACTTGGTTAACATTCGCGACCTTCAGGATGACACCGGCGGATTTACGGCCTTTATTCCCTGGACCTTTCAGCCGGACAATACCCGCATTCGAGTACAGGCAGCCACCGCCGCCGAATACCTGCGCGTGCTGGCGTTAAGCCGCCTGTTTCTGGATAATGTCCCGAATGTGCAAGCCTCCTGGGTGACGCAAGGGGATAAAATTGCCCAAATGGCGCTGACCTTTGGCGCCAACGATATGGGCAGCACCCTGATTGAGGAAAATGTCGTCGCCGCCGCCGGCGTCCATTTCAGGTTACCCGAAAGTGAAATGGTGCGGCTCATTGAGGCCGCCGGATACCGCGCGGTTCAGCGCGATTGCTTTTACCGCGCCGTTTCACCGGAGCATTCATCGTGAATATTTGTCCGATTCCGTTTCCGCCTCACCCCTCCGGAACACTCGATATTTCAACAACGGTTCATCGCGCCGGATGGGTCATCGCTTCTCCCCACGCTATTTACAAAAATGGATATGTGGCCGTTGAAAACGGATGGATCACATCCGTTGGCATGGGATCTGCCCCTCCCTGCCCAAAAACCATCGATCACGGTCCGGGCGTTCTGGCGCCCGCACTGGTCAACGCCCACACGCATTTGGAACTCGGTGCGCTGCGCAACAAGATCTCTTATCATCAGGCGTTTAGCAAATGGGTGGCCACCCTGCTTGAAAAGCGCACGGCTTTGTCAAACGAACAAATCATGGCCGGCATTCAATGCGGCATCGACGAATTGAAACAAAGCGGCTGCGCGGTGATCGGGGATATTTCCTCCTTGGGATATTCCCGTCGCCCACTCGCGAATAGCCACCTGTCCGGCATTTATTTTCGGGAATTTCTCGGCAACCTGATTCCCGAACCAACCGATTTTCTGAGCGCCACCGGAACACTCAGAAACTCGCTGGCCGGCCATGCCCCCCACACCACCTCCCCGAATCTGCTGAAAGCGATTAAAAAAGCAACTCGCAAAAAAGGACTTCCGATGAGTATTCACCTATCGGAGTCCGGGGATGAACTGACCTTCATTCTTTCCGCCGGGGGTGATTGGGCCGATTTTCTGTTTCAGCGCGGCATCGACTTTTCCACTTGGGGACTGCCGTGCGCCACACCGGTGGTTCATCTGGATCGGCTGGGAATTCTGGATAACAAAACCGTTGCGGTTCATTTGCTTCAGGCACGGCAAAAGGATTTTGACCTTTTGGCCAAACACGGGGTCAATATATGCGTCTGTCCGCGCAGCAATTTCAACCTTCACGGGAAATTGCCGGATATCAGCGGCATGTTGAGCACCGGCCTGAACGTTTGCTTCGGCACCGACAGCCTGGCAAGCGTTTCCACCTTAAGTGTTTGGGACGAAATGAAACTCGTGGCCATCAATTACCCCAGTATCTCCCCGCAGGAAATTTTTGCCATGGCGACCGTCAACGGCGCGCGTGCGCTGGGATTTGAAACGCAATTCGGTATGCTGAAACAGGGGATGTTTCCGGCCATGCTCTACCTGCCCGTGAACGCATCGAACCCATCGACGCTGCTGGAAAAAATGGTGTACGGGGAGGAAGATTGAAATGATGTTGGAACCCTCTCTTTTAGCAACGGATCGACCCGTCCGGCTCGGACGAATCGCCTATGTGAATGTCGATCCGATCTATTACGGCCTTGAGCACGCCGGAAAACCGGAATGGCTGCAAATCGTGAGTGCGCCCCCCGCCGAATTAAACCGGAAACTGGCCGCGGCAGAGCTGGACATCAGCTCCGTATCCGCCTTTGCCTACACGGGGCATCACCGGGAGTGGCTGCTGCTTCCGGATTTTTGTATCGCCTGCGCGGGAAATGTCATGAGCGTGCTGCTGGTCAGCCGGCACCCCCTGGCGCAATTAACCGGCAAGCGAATCTACGTCACGGATGAATCGGCCACCGCCGCGGCGCTCATTCGGCTGGTGCTGAAAATGCGCCGGGTGGCGCCTCTTTATGAAACCGGTAAAATCCTGTCCCCGCGGGATGTACGCGCCGATGACGATGCCGTCCTTGTGATCGGAGATACGGCCTTAAGAGAAAACTGGCATGATGCCTTCCCCTATGTCTGGGATCTGGGAGATCTGTGGTCCGAGCTGACGGGATTGCCCTTTGTCTTTGCCGTATGGGCGGTTCGAAAAGCGTTTGCGGAAAAACATCCTGAAACCGTTGCCACCGTGCTCAATCTATTAACGGAATCCAGACAAACCGGCATGCGACATCTGGAGGAAGCCGCCATCAATGCCTCGGCCCGATTGCGCGTGGAAAAGAAAATATGCGATAAATACTTCGCCAATTTCTGCTTCGGTCTGAAGACGCCCCAAATGAAAGGGCTGACCACCTTTTTTCAGCATCTATACACCGAAGAGTTTCTGAAAGCACCCGTCGCGTTATCTTTTTTTAAACCCTGAAACATAGCCCCCGACTATTCCGGCTTTGGCGGGATGGCTGCTCCTTCGGATTAACGGCCGAAAACGCAGCGCCCGCCGATTTCCGGAAAATGAATTCAGAACGTCGCTTCCAGCGTGGCAATAAAATTTCTTCCCGGTTCATTCAGCCCGGAGCCGTGAATTCTGTAATCCTCATCGGTGATATTTTCGATTCCGGCTGAAGCCGTCAGGTTTTTCGTCAAATGCCATCCCCCTCTGACGCCATATACCGTATATCCGGGAGTTCCGCCCGGCGGTATTCGCTGCGTATCCTCCATATCCGATGCAGATAAATCATCCTGCTTTCCAGCGATGGTAACATACCCTTCCAGCCAGCAAGGGGGTACCGGTTCCCACCGCAGCCCACCGTAAAATGTCGGCGGCATCAGCCGGCTGACCGGCTCAGTCACCTTTATCGGATCGGATGTCGGATAGCTATCCACTTCTCCGTCCATCCAGGTGAACGCTCCGAAGGCCTCCCAATCTCGGAAAATCCGCCAGGTGCAATTCAGATCCACCCCGTGAATATACCCATCGCCTGCATTCTTTTTGGTCACTTCGTTATCCCCGTCGATGATTCGGCCGGTGGGCGCCCGGACAATCATATCCCTTATATCCGTATAAAAATAAGAGAGCTGGGAAGCAAAACGGGTTGATCTTAATTTGACACCGATCTCATAAGACACAAACTCTTCGGGATCCAAATCCGGCGCCGGCGTCTCCAATTCATTGCTGCGCGCCGTATCATAGCGCGTTAGATCGGAAAGATTCGGCGCCCGGTACCCCTGTGATATGCCCGCGAACAGATTCACCTGCTCGCCGGCGTCCAACCAGTAAAGCCCGTGAAGGCTGGACACAAGGGTGGTCCAGTCGTCTTCAAGTGTCATCAGATCGCCCGTAAGCGGGTCTTTGACCTTGTCCGCATCCGCCTTCATATAATTGTATCGGATTCCGGCGATCAGCCCCAACCGGTCAGTTACCTGAAAATCATCCTGAAAATAGGCGCCCAGGTAATCATAGCTGGCGTCATCCGCCACGGGACCTTGAATTTCCGCGCCGCTGAATGATCCATCGGCTTTATATTTTCGCAGGAAGGAGTCAACTTCATCGTGGTAATATTCCAGTCCGTAGGTAAGCCAGCCGATCGGGCTTCCCGTATCCAACTGAGCGCATAACCCGCTGGTACCGACATCCACCCCTTCGACATCCGACCGGTTATCGGATCTGACCCGATATTGCTCCTCCTCCTGCGTCTGATAAGAAGCCGTGATATCCAGGCCGTCCAGCCAACCGGCCGGATTTTTTCCGCTGTATTTCATATAAAAAAGCTCTCGATCCTGATCAAGGGAGCGGACCTTTTCATTTCCGACAGTCGTTCCTTCCCAGCCTTTGCCGTAAATTGTTTTGTGTGTTCGCCAGGCATCATCCTGAACAACCTTCTGGTACGCCATCGTTACTTTGCTCCCGGGCGTCACCTGATAAACGACTTTTGCGTCTGCATTCCATTCATCATATCCGGTTTTGGGAAGCTCTCCTAAGTCTCCTCCGGAATGCACATTTCCGAAATCTTTATAAGAATACCCACCGATAACCCCCAATTTATCAGCAATCATGCCGCTTAATTCCGCGCGGCCCACATTGGCATTCTCCGCACTTGCATACCGGTAATAACCCCTGCCGTGAATATTCGTACCTGAACCGCTCTTCATATCCGGCTCAACGCTGATGGCTTGAACCGTTCCACCGACCGCATCGCTGCCGAACAGCACGGATTGGGGTCCCTTGAGGATTTCAAGCCGTTTGACCGAAAGGGGATCGACCGTATTCCAGTATTGATTCGGTCCGTCGCGAAACACCGAGTTATTAAGCCGAATTCCGTCAATGAGAAAAAGGGTTCGAAACCCAGTAAAGCCTCTGATAAAAGGAGATCCCTGCCCATGAGCGGTCTTTTGCACCATAATGCCGGGAATCTCCTTCAACGCTTCGGGCACGGTACGAACCATCTGCTCATTTTTAAGCTGCTCGCTCGACAGCGCCTGCGCCGAATAAGGAATATAATTTGGATTTTTTTCAGTACGTGTTGCCGTGACAACCACCGGCGCCAGCTCATATTGAACTCCTTCCGCTGCCAAAACAGGCATCCGAATCAACCATCCCATCGACAAAAACACGCCGACCGTCATCCACTTCTTAAATCTCCTCTTGCGCATCACCCCTCTCCTCCTCTTATTCGCTATAAAATGAAAGGCTTCTTTCCATATCCGGCTCAATCGCATGGCTGGGCTACCTTTGGGAGTAGAGGCAAAAACAATGCCATTGGTATTTCTTGGGACGACTTTTATTCCAAAGTCCAACCGGATATCCGGTGGGCATATATTATCTTATATATTAAAGTAGTTATGAATGGTTATCGATTTGACTCATGGAGACTAAAAAGAGGAGTTTGTCAGAATAAACGCCGTTTGAAAAAAACCTTTCTGAATAAAAAATATCATTAAGTGACCAAATATGATCATCTGAAAACACCGATTCGCTTGCCAACCCGCTTAAACTCTAGGCAACCCTTGGTCCGGGCAAGCTCGGGGCCTGGCCCGCGCGTCATCTATGCTCATAGCCGGAGAACCGAAGATCACAAACGATAAAGGTACGTCCGAGTCCGCAGCAAGCGCGTGCGGAACACCGGCCGGAATTACAACCGCCGCGCCGGGTCGCAGGGGACAAGTCTTTTCTCCCAATATAATCGAACCGGTGCCGGAAAGCACATAGTACACCTCGTCATAACCACTATGCATGTGGCTTTCTCCCTTGGTGACGGTGACCACGTGAACATTGGCGATGCCGCCTTCCCCGCCGGTGACGATTCGCTCCACATGGCCGTAGGGACACGATATCGCAGTAGTTTCATCCCGATAACGAACAACAGCCGTTGACATACAGAAGATTCCTTTCGTTAGCCTCTTTCGATCACCATATCGACAAAAAATTGTCGTTGTAAGCGATCAGGCCGCAATTTTAAGCCCTTTACCAGAAACATGCACGCTTTTGCGTGTATATTCGCCGAAGGTGAAAGATGGCTTTTATGCATCCCAGCATTCCAGCATTCCAGCATCCGGCTTTGCCGGATAAGGGGCGTGTTCATTTGCCTTTAGACGTCATTTTCAAATAAATCGGCCAAATCGCCAAGGGTAAAAGCGTTGCGCCGATGACGGCGTAAACCGGTTCGGTTTTGGCCGCGTGCCCGATATAGGCATACAGGAATGCTGTGGGTAAGGTTCCCAAAGACAGCGCCAAGGTAAACCTTTCGATTTTCATTTTGGATAAACCGGCAAGAATCGTCATTACCTCAGGCAATATGGGGGTCATTCGGCTGATAATGATCGCTGCGCCCCCCCAGGTATTAAAAAATCCCTGAAACTGAACTATTTCAGTTTCAGAAGCGATTAATTTCAACGCGCCTTTACCCAGACAACGGGCTATAAAATAACCGGAAAAGCCGGCAAGACAGGAACCGGCGAAACCAAAAAGAGTGCCAAGCCAAGGGCCGTAGACGGTCCCCAGCGCGGCCATTATGGGTGTAGCGGGAATGGGTAAAACAAGATCGGAAACCAAAAGCCCAATTCCGATCAGCCAGGCATATGACTTTATTGATACAAACCAGGCGCTCACCTTTTGCTGGGTAAAAAACGTGGTCAGGCTTTCCCCGAAAAGGATAAATCCCAGAAGAAACAGCAATGCAAGCAAGATCGTCAAGATGACGACTTTAAGAAATATCCTCATACGCGCTTACCGGGTTTCCATTAAAAGGGCGTCCACATGGAACGACAAAACGATCGTTCCGGGCAACCCTCATTGAATATATTGATTTTTAAAATGTTTTTAACCTTGATGGCCTCTGTCTATATATAAAATAAAACCAAATTTCAACATGACATTTAACGTAAACCCGCTCTTTCCCATATGGCTGCGGCCGCCGTATCTTGGAATACCGCGAGCCGTTCTTGCGGAATGCGCAAGACGGACACTGCCCCATTGAGGTTGATGGTTAATTGGTTGGTTCATCGTTTCCCCGGGGTAGCGGCTTCGCCGCAACCCTGGGCTATGTTACACAGCCCTTCGGGGCAGAGGTGTAAAACCGGAATTGCCCATAACAAATAAAAATTTTAACGCAATTTATACTAGGACAAAATCACGGTGCAGATTTTACGGGAGCCGGTTGACTATTGGATAAAAATTCATTACTCATCAAAATGGTTAAAGATTAAAAAGCGTGATGAAGCAATACGGCAACGCCGGGATTTTTTTATCCTGGTGATAAACGAAACTTTTGAAATTCCGGGAGACGCCGATGAAGATTATGCAAATAAGCAAAATGAAGAAAAATTTAACTGTCGATCAACAACAGGCCTTTAACGCTGAGCTGGAGCGTTTTTACGCCGCCCCTCCTAAAGATCTTACCGTTGTTGTCGATTATGTAACCATGGATCAATCATGCTCCTTCACACTGTTAGACGTCCCCGATATGAAACGGCTTCATGAGATCAACAAGCCGTTTTCCCCTTTTGTGGATTATGAGGTCTTCGAAGTCAGGCCGGCCAGCGACAATTAAAAGAAAGGAATGTAAAGGTGACTGCGACACTATCTCATCTTGCTCAGCAATATCCCGCACTGCCAGCCGCGGTGGTGATGAAAACGGCGCTGTTATCATTGGGTGTAAAGTTTGATCCGCTGATGCTTGAAGCCGCCAAGACGGCCCTCCCCGACTTTCGGCCTCATTGCTTACCGGACGGAACTGCGGTGGAAGTGCCCTATCTGATGAACCTTGACAGCGGATCTCTCGTTAGGCTGCGGTGTCGTGAAGAAAGCCCCTTTACGATTGCGCGTCATGAGGGGAAAAACTTTCTGCTTTTGGACGAGGGAGCCCCCTTTATTTCATTCACTTTTGCGGATCGCCCCATCTGGCATAGCCATACCGCGTCTGACGGCACGCCGTTAAATGCATGCGGCTTGAATCAGCACGGGGATATGATGGTGCTCAACCTGACGCCTGCCTGTGAATACTGGAGTACGCCGATGGAAAGTACCGGTTTAACCGGCGCACCCTCCAAAGGTTCCTATCGATGTGCTTTCTGTGGTTACGGGCTCCCTGATGCGCGCAGCCGCGCCCTGGGTCAAAAAGAGGGACAATCGGAAATTCCTTCAATCATATTGCAGCATGCTGCGGAAGCGGTTTCTAAGGGGATAGCGGCCGGAGCCAGACACCTTTACCTTACCGGCGGCTCCATGACCGACCCGGAATTGGAAGCGGATCGCTACCTGAATATTGTCCGCGGCCTCCGCGATGTCTCAAAAGATATTTATCTTGCCGTCGGCTCTCAGGCGCTACCCCCCGGACGCCTGAAAGAATTTAAGGAAGCCGGCGCCGATGGGGTCTGCTTTAACTTGGAGGTATGGGATCGAAAGATATGGGAGCGCGTGTGCCCCGGTAAGGCCAGGTTCTTCGGTCGTGATATGTGGGAGGCCTCCCTTGTGAAAGCGGTATCGATTTTCGGAGAAAACAACGTACACAGTGCCTTTGTCATCGGCGCTGAAATGGTTCTCGACGACACATTGAAAGATTCGGAAGCCGCCCTTCGGTCTAATCTCGAAGGCGCCCGGTGGCTCCTTTCCCGCGGCATCCATCCCATTCTGTCGCTCTTCTGGCCTTTTGTGGGCACGGATATGGAAGGGACGGCCGGTCCGGATCTGCATTTTCTGCTGCGCTTATTTGCCGGCGTTCACGAATTGCGATTGGCGCTGAACAAACCCTTTCCGGGTAACCTTTCCTGCAAGCGCTGTCTGTATATGCAGGTGGAGGGAGACTTCGTATAGAGGTACCCCGATCATGAGTCGGAATGCGTTCAGTTTCAGGCCGAAACGAATTCTTTATCGTATCATTCTGCCCTTTACACTTTTGTTTGGAATCACCTCCATTTTCTCCTGGCTGTTTTCAGCATACATCATCACGCGCTATTTAGACCAAAGCCTTAGATCACAAATGGAACAGGTTGCCGGCGCCGTTTCAAAATCCAGCTATATTTTAAACCCGGCTATCTTGCGTCAAATAAAAGAGATCATTAAATCGGATATCGTCCTTTTCGATAAAAACGGACTTGTGATCAGAAGCACCTTCCTGACACAGAATCACTCAGATGCTCTCCACGCATCCATTAAAGAATATGCGAAAAATCCGTTTAAAGAAAAGGATTTTGATTTCAAGGGGGTAAGCTATCGAACCATTGTCAAGCCCCTTGTCCTGCCGGATCCCGGTCCCGTTTTTCTCTCCATCTGGATGCCGAAGCACGACATGGCGCAGTTACGTACCGGGATCATCGTCGGCCTTGGCGGCATCTCTCTGTTCGGAATGCTGATGTTGGCGCTTGTCGCCTATATGATAGCCAAAACCATCACCGCCCCTGTGGAAGCGCTTGCCAACGTTACCGGGAAAATTGCAAGAGGGGATCTCAGTGAAAGGGCGGATATCAACAGCAGCGATGAAATCGGCAGCCTGGCGGCTTCCTTCAATCATATGCTTGACCAGGTTAAAGCCTTCGAAGTCAAATTGGTCGCCTCTGAAAAACAGGCCACAGCAGGCCAAATGGCCGCAGGTCTGGCGCATGAAATCCGAAACCCATTAACAAGTATCAAAATGTTCGGACAAGTGCTTCAAAAACGACTGAACGACCGGCCCGATGATCAAAAAACTTTTCTGTTGCTGGTAAAGGAAATCGACCGGCTGGATCGTATTATTCAAGAGATGATTGAAAGAGCAAGCCCCAGTGAGCTGCACCTTGAACGGCATAATCCAAATGAGGTGCTAACTGAAGTAATCCAACTGGCAGAGCAGAGCCTTCACGCGCAACGCATCAGAATTCAAAAAAACCTCACACCCGATCTTCCCGAAGTATTAATGGACCACGAGAAGATTAAGGGTGTCATATGGAATCTTGTATTAAATGCCAAGGACGCTATGCCAAAGGGCGGGGACCTCGCCCTTTCGACGCGGATTGATAACAGTGATTTTGTTGAAATCGCCATAGAAGACGCAGGTACGGGATTTCTTGATGAGGATAAAGAGCGGCTTTTCCAACCTTTTTTTACCACCAAGCCGGAAGGCATGGGACTGGGACTTGCCATCAGCCGTACGATCATAGAAAAACATGGTGGCCTCCTTAAACTGGAAAACCGCGTCGAAGGTGGAACAAAAGCCTCGATCTGGTTACCTGTTAACGGGAAGTAAATCAGCATGACACGAATTCTGGTGATAGATGATGAAGAGATGATTCGTATCGCTTTTGAAGCGTTTCTTAAAGACGAAGGTTACCTTCCCCTATCGGCGGGAGATTCGGAAAATGCGCTGGAACAAATTAAAACCCATCAACCAGAGATTGTTTTCCTTGATTATCGTCTTCCGGGCGGGGACGGGCTTGATCTTCTCAAAGAAATCCGCTCAGTGGCGCCGGGAATCGCCATTGTTTTCATGACGGCTTTCGGCGCCATGGATGTTGCGATAAAAGCCATGCAGTTAGGCGCCTATGAGTATCTGAGCAAACCCTTGGACCTTGAAAAAATTCAAGCCATCATCAACCGCATCATAGATGGAAAAAAATCGCTTGCGTTAAGCGGTACAGAAAATTTTCAGGTTACCCCTTCCGCATTGGGACAAATCATCGGCAACGGCCCGGCCATGCAGGAAGTTTTTAAAATGATCGGCCTGCTGACCACTCAGGATGTCACCGTGCTCATCACGGGGGAAAGTGGTGTCGGAAAAGAAATGGTTGCCGGCGCAATTCATGCAAACAGTCCTCGAAAAAATAAGGCGTTCGTGGCCGTCAATTGCGGCGCCATGCCGGAGAACCTTTTAGAAGCCGAAATGTTCGGTTACGAGCGGGGTGCTTTTACCGGAGCTGAAAATCGCAAATTGGGTAAATTTGAAATCGCCGACGGGGGAACCATCTTCCTGGATGAGATCGGTGAAATGCAGTTTTCCCTCCAAGTCAAATTGCTGAGAGTGCTTCAGGAAAAGGTTTTTGAAAGGATCGGCGGCAACACGCCCATACAGACCAACGCGAGAGTTATTGCCGCCACCAACAAGGATTTATTCGAGGAAGTGGTTGCGGGCCGGTTTAGAAAAGATTTATTTTACCGTATTCATCTGATTAATGTTCACCTGCCCCCCCTCAGAGAGCGACGCGAGGATATTCCGCTTCTGGTCGATCATTTCATCCAGAAAGGAAATATTGAATTAAACCGTAGAATCAGAGGCTTAACCAAAGAAGCCCTGAAGCGCCTGACCAAATATGACTGGCCGGGCAATGTCAGAGAGCTTGAAAACCAGATCAAACGCGCCATGGTGATTTCCAGAGAGGATATTCTCCCCGAATATGCTTTTGACCTGAATTCCGCACATTCTCCGGGGGCAAATGAATCATCATTGGATCAATTGGACCGTGCGACACGCGATCATTTTGAGATGGTGATAAAAAGCGATGCGCCCACCGCATCGATTTTCGATAGTGTTGTCGGATCTGTTGAAAAGACATTGATCCGGGAAGCGCTTCACCGGACCAACCAGAACCAGGCCCACGCAGCGCAGCTTCTGGGGCTGCATCGCTCGACATTGCGAAAAAAATGCAAGGACTATGAAATTTAATCTAAAAAGCTATTTTTTGTCCACCAACGGCTAAAAAATATCATTTGGAGGCGCCTTTTTTCATTTCCAAGAGACCTCATATTTAATAACCACCCGTAATTAAATAAAGTTATATTTTTTAAAGCAACTGTCATTGTTGGCAAGGTATTTGCTATTTCATATGGTAAATGCATTTTTCCCCAAAAAATGTTCACCGTGTTTCCCCTTTCTATCGGGCCGTGAAAATAACACGCTTCACGGCCCGATCCCCCTTTTTGAAACGTTTATCAATCCAGTATCAATGCGCAACTAGCGGATTTCCCGCAAAATACGCAGAAGGGTTTTGATTGTGCATAAATTAAAAATTTGTTTTTTCTTTTTATTGATTTCCCTGTTCGTCACCCCGGTTATCGGTGCGAAAGCAAAAAATGCGGGCAGCTCGGAAGATCCGAATCTTATTCGATTAAACAATATCGAAATTAACAAAAAAACAAAAGAGGTGAGAATAAAAGCCCAACTTGCCATCAAAGAAGGGATTTTAGAATATTTTCTAGTCGGAAATGAGGGAAAGACCTATGAGAGCGTACTGAAAATTACTGGTAACAAACCATCCGAACTGAATTTCGCACTGCTGCTCATCGGGTGCAAACCGATGAATTTTGAAAAAATGATCAACTTAATTCGCGAGAGCGATGGGACAGCGCAATTACTGAAAGATTACCAAGAAAGCTTGATAGAGCTTGAAATTATAGATGACGGCAGAAAAGTGGACATGCAGCATTTGATGCGAAACCGTGAAAACACCAAAGATCCTTTGCTCTGGGTCTATACGGGGGGCATTTTTATACCGGACCACGGTTATGCCGGTGACCTGGAATTGAGTTACATCAGTGTCTGGCCGGACCCCACAACAGTCATCAACCTGTTCTCAAAGGTAAAGAATCCATATAGCGGCAATTTCGGTTTTGAAGTCAATAAAGACCATAGCGACTTAAAAATAGATCAAAATTTTGAAATAATCATCAGGAGACGATAGCCATGTTAAAGAAGATGCTCGTATTTATACTCATTGCCGGAATCTTTTCCATCACAACCACCTGCCTTGGAGCTGAAGAACAACCCATCCGGCTGATCACTTCGTTCAACTCCTCTTCGCATCTTTCCTTGTTGAATGAATCCAAACACACCCTGGAACAGGCGCATGAATTTTTACTGAAATCCCAGTTGCCGAACGGTTCCTGGAACGACAACCCGGCCATTACCGCGCTGGTGCTCTATTCCTTTTTGCTGCAGCCGATCTATAATCCGGGCGAAAAAAGCGAGCCCGCCATTGCAAATGGATTTAAATACCTGGAGAGCTTTGTCAAGCCCGATGGCGCCATATATAAGGAGGAATACCGAAATTATATGACCGCCGTCTGCCTGCTTGCCTTTGCAGAAAGCAAAATGGAAAAATACGCGACTATCATTGACAACGCAAAAAAGTTTTTGATTAAATTTCAATTGGATGAGGATGAAGGGGTTGCCAAGGACCACCCCTTTTACGGCGGCATTGGTTATGGTGGTGATGACCGGCCCGATCTGTCCAACACCCAGTTCGCTTTGGACGCCATCAAAGCAGCGGAAGATTATGAAGCCCGTTACACCAAGCTTGCGCCCCAAAATAAGGATCAGATGGAAAAAGATGAGGCCGAGCTGGGATTGCATTGGAAAAAAGCCCTGGTATTTTTAGCCCGCTGCCAAAATGTCAAATCGGTCAATGATATGCCCTACGCAGTGGATGACGGCGGTTTTATCTATGAAACAGGCACTTATAAAAAAGAGCGCAGCCACTCCTATGGTTCCATGACCTATGCGGGCGTCAAAAGCCTTCTCTATGCAAAGGTTGACAAAAACGATATTCGGGTTAAATCTGCTGTGTCCTGGATTCAAAACAATTATACGCTGGATGAAAACCCCGGCTTCGGCCAGGATGCCTTGTATTATTATTATATGACCTTCGCCAAATGTCTTGATGCGCTCGGAGAGGATGTCATCGAAGACAGCAAGGGTGTCAAGCACCCCTGGCGGGAGGAATTAATTAAAAAACTCATCTCGATGCAACATGAGGAGGGGTATTGGGTGCATACACACGCGCGCTATTTACACAATGTGAAGGATCTGGTAACCGCCTACGCGATCATCAGCATCAAGTATTCGCTCAACAACATGATTGAAAAAAAAGTATGAAACCGCTAACCATAGTACATCCGACAAGCATTGTTTGATATGGAGAATGCCGAAGGGCGCGACTGGCATCAATTTCAACCCGGGGTTGCACTTGGCAACCAGTGTATGCATCGAGAAAGAATTATGTTGCGTCCTTCCATTCCTTTTTCACCCTGCACCTGTTTTGGTTCAAGGAGTCGTCATGCCACAAAACCCCAGCCGAATTCTGGAGTTGGCCAGTGTCTTTTATGATTCGTGCGTGTTGTTTACCGCTTCAGATCTGGGCATCTTCAGCAAATTATCCGAATTGAATTCCGCCACCGCTGACACGCTCGCAAAGGCACTCTCCCTCAACCCCCGCGGCACCCGCCTGATAATGGATGGTTGTGTGGCTGTGGGCCTTCTGGAAAAAACGGGCGAATTGTATCAAAACAGCTCTCTTAGCAATACCTTTCTCGTGCCCGGCAAACCGGGCGATCTTTCGGAAGCCATTCGGTATAATCGTGATGTCTATGCCGCCTGGGGAAATCTCGCCCAACTCGTTAAAACCGGCAATCCGGTGGAAAAGCCGCAACTTCATTTGGGCACCAATGAAAGCCGTACGAGAACCTTTGTGCTGTCGATGCATGCCAGGGCCCTGTGGATGGGGCGAGCCCTGATACCGCTGATGAACCTCAAAGACAGGAAACGGCTATTGGATGTAGGCGGCGGCCCCGGAACTTTTTCTGTCCTGCTCGCGCAGACATACCCCAATTTAGACTGTACTGTCCTGGATCTGCCGGATATCGTAAAAATTGCCGAAGAGTTGATCGAGCTGCAACGCATGAGCCGTCGCGTACACACCCTGCCCGGAGATTATCACACGAGCGCGTTTCCAGGGAATAATGACGTGGTGAATATTTTAGGGGTCCTGCACCAGGAATCCCCTGAATCAATCCAACAAATCCTTAAAAAGGCCCATGATGCGCTGATTCCCGGCGGCTTGATTCACGTATTGGATGTCATGACCGATGCCACGCATACCTCCCCCAAATTTTCCGCTCTTTTCGCCGTAAATATGGCGCTTACCACTGATAATGGGTGGGTATTTTCGGACCTGGAGCTAAAAAAGTGGCTTACAGACGCGGGCTTTGTTCAAATAGCGGTTCAGACATTACCCGCGCCCATGCCGCACTGGCTCGTATCGGCACGCAAGGCATCCTAATGTCGTTTTGTAAAAAATACGTCAATGAAGCTCGATATAGATGGGATTTTTATCCGCCCGCGCAATTCGGATCATGCCGAGCGTTTCGCCCGTAGCGCGCTGCAAGGTTTCAATGAGTTCTTTGGCGGTTTTGACGACTTTGCCGTTTACCTCCTGAATATGGTCCTCTTCCCTTAAACCGATCATATAAAAGAGGGACTCCGGCGCGATCGCCTTGATCCGCAGGCCCGGCATATCGGCATCATTCGCTTCAAGCGTTTCGGTATCGATCTGTCCCGCCAGCCCAGCGCTATCCTCAACCGCTATCGCAAACCAGGACTTTTGATATTTTTTCATATGATCATCCTGCGGCATCTGCGCTTCGACGGCGGGATCGGGCGAGCGGGGTGGTTCAGCCGCGGCGGCCGGCTCCGGTTCCAGTCGTTTCGTAAGGCTGGTTCCGATAATGCGGACGCTGATGGGGACAAAATCATCACCTGTTTTCGCATAGGTCAAGGCATAGTTTTGATGAATCAGAAGCCGCTGAAGGCATTTTTCCAGAGAAATATCTTTCAGCTTAAGAGAAATCGGATTTTCCAGCGGATCACCCGTTTCAACCACAAGGCCCGTCTTGTCGGAGAGGGATTTGAGGATTTCTATCACCGGCACATGGTCCGCCTGAATATCGATAAGAGTCCCTTTCACTTCGATACCAAGCGAGGAGGCACTCGCGCTTCCCCTGTGCGCCGGCAAACAAAAAAGCGAAATGGCGCTTAAAAGCATCAAGATCTGAATTAATAGGCGGCATCGGGCAGGCTGATGGCTTGTCATGGCTGAAAATTGCGGTCCTTATTCGTTGTTTAAAAAACCAGAGGGGATGCGGATTTTCAACCGCATCCCTTCTGAAATCGTAGCAATTGGCTGCAAAAAGAATTTATTGTCTTTTTCTTCTCACATATCCTCCCAGCGCCACCAAACCGAAACCCAGCAGCAACATGGTGGACGGCTCGGGAACCGGCGTCTGCGAAAAACGCTGCTGAAAACCATCCAGGCTTACGGTACCACCTGCTTCACTCGTCAGAAAAATATCTTTCAGCACCCAAATTTCTGATATCGGGTCAAGACTCACGGCGTCTGAAAGCGCAACTATTCCGAACTCCGGATCCCACTCAACCCATGGATCAAAAGCTGATAGATCGTTATCCCCTTCGGTGGTACCTATATCCTCCCCGATTACCACGGTGCCAAAGAGCCCACCATCCAGCTTGGTCATAACGCCATCTGTCATTTCAAGCGAAACGCCATTGATGAAAAGAGAGGGATTCAGGACGGTCACCTTAAAGCTGATTTCAATATCAAGCCAATCGCCATCTTCTACATAAAAAGCGCCGTTTGATAAGAAGCTAAGCCCCGGGTTTAAGGGGTTATCATTAATCCCGATAACTTCAATGCCCGTCGGATCGAAAGTACCAGCGTCATCAATCAGCACCTCGATGGCCCAATTATCAAAAAGCTTATCCCCGACCGTGATTGAAGTGCCGTTCAACAAATCCCCCATCAGTGCCGCATTACCCGTGCCGGATAACCCGATGACTAAAAACAACGTTAATAATACCATGCTTAGTTTTTTCATATGATTTTATACCTCCTGATTCCGTTTGTTGCGTTATTGCTTATCTTTGCACGGCCGCAAATTAATCCCGTCATGCTGAGCGAAATCGATTTGCGGCCGTGGTTAAGCGGTTTTAATTGGTGTACAGGCGGATACAGAGCTTGACGTCTTTAAGGGTGATGATACCGTCGCCGTCCGCATCCATCGGATCATCCGGACCGCTCGCCGGCTGGTTTCTACTGCTTAAGATCGCATTCGTATCCGCTCGATCAATGTCGCCGTCACCGTCCACATCACAGATCGCCACAAAAGGTGCACAGGCATCGCCCACGCCGTCTCCATCGGAGTCCAATTGATCCGGATTGGCAACCTCGGGACAATTGTCGCAGGCATCGCCCACACCGTCTCCATCCGCATCTTCCTGGTTGGGATTTGCTACCTGCACGCAGTTGTCTACATCATCGCAAACGCCATCAGTATCCGAATCCAGGCAGGCGCCGCCCAAAGAGCGCTCAAGTACAAGGATGGCATAAGACTGAGCGCTGTAAGTATTCCATACACCATGGCTATATGCGGTAAGCCCATTGTTACGGACCGAAACGGCTGTAAATCTGCCATCAGCGGCCTGCTGGGTCATCAGGGAATAAGCATAGTCGTAATACCAGCGTGGTGTTTCATCGCTGTATTTGCCGGCGACCCCGCCGCCACGCGCCGGCAAATCCGTCAAGGGATTTCGATGCGCCAGCCGATAATCCGCGCGGTCCAAACTGATAGGCGCGTTTGGTAACGTCCCAAGGTCAGTGGTCGTCAGATTTCCGACCTCGGGGGCGACACCGGAATCCTCAATCAGCGTGTACGCCTTGGAGGATGACCATAGATAGTAGTAATAGGAAGCTGGCCAGGAATTGTAGGCGGCATAAATGGTTTGATAATTATAATTCTGATATTGCCAGTTTAAATACCCTTGTACTGCAAGGTTATTGAGGCTGGCACCCCCGAGCATGCTACACCACAACGCCGATGCGGTTTGCTGGTAGCTGCTATTATAACCGGTTCTTTGATAGCCATGTCCACCGTCGGCTCTCTGATTCGCTGCATAAGCGGCTCTTGTTCGGTCAAGCGTGGCATCGATTTGAGCCACTCGGCCTCCCGGATCGCCCATATCCAAATAATACGCTTTGGCGGCGGCCAACCCGGCAACGGAAAATTGTGTTGTGGATGAATCAGACCCGTTACCGGAATAACCCCAATATCCGGCGCTGTTCAAGTTGCTGGGAACTCCTGGTGTCTGCGCGGCAATGGTTTCATCAACCATTTCATCAATGGCGGATCGCAAGGTATAGGGTCCCACATACCCCGGGGGCAACGGCCCGCCGGTTCGGGCGTAGAGAGATAAAGCCATCATGTTCTGGCCATGGTAGTAGGAATAAAAACCATTTCTCGCCACACCATAAGATGTGTTCTCAAGAATCAGCTTGACGGCCGCCTCGGCGAGCAATTTATCCGCAGGGGATGAATGGTCATACCCCAGCACATCGGCATCAAAATCCGCGCTTGCCCGTTTCTCCAGAAGCGCCAGTAAACACAACCCCCTGGCTTGCGCATAGGTGCTGCTGGCATTGGTAAAAACCGTTGCATTTCGCAAATAGTCCAAACCGTCATCGATAGCGTCATTGATGTCCAACCCAAACGGGGTGGCTCCCATGGCCGGCATCGTCATGCCGAGACACAGGACGATTACTAACATAGTTAAAAAACAATTTTTTATTTTCATATTTCGTTCCCCTTTCTTTTATCCCCCTGTTACCTGTGCAAAAAACTTAGATCCCCTTGTCTAAGTTAAACTGATAGAACCAATAAACACATTCATCCCCGGTTTTTCTTTATCACCTCCAATCAAAACCCCTTATGGTTCAAAACCAAGTTTCACATCTTTTTGAACTTTTCCCATCCCGCTATCGGTTTGTTATTTTTGCCAATAAACCGAGATGTTCCTGAATGATACTTTAGCTTAACAGCAATTTTAGTGCCACATTTTCCTCTAACTTTAAAAATAATAACTTATTTATATTATTTGATTTTACAAAAAACTTCCATTTCCGTTAATCATTATTATGAACTTAATTCCATAGTTTTTTATTTACTTTTTTTCCCAATGTAGTGCGGGTAATAATATTTCAATTTGGTAGGCGATATGAATTGTATTCGAGGATAAAATCTTCCATTCCGATCGGGTGCAGGACCCGGGTTTTCAAGCGACTGAGGATATCGGGATGCTCACTGGTGAGAAAGGTGCTGACCTTTGGGAGTCCGGCAAGGACGATGAGCACCTGCGCGTCTATGATTCGTTTCAAATACGGCCATACCCGATGATCTAAATCGTTGGCCTCATCGAAATTGCGTGCGATATGGATTGCACTTTGTCACTACTCAGGAATACAGAATTCAGGAGTCAGAATTCAGAATAATGCACTAACCGCCGGAATCTTCATTCAACTAGACTAATCCGGCTGCTTTCAGTTGTTTTTATGTTGAATTCCCACCGGCTGTGGTTTTAAGCTTAAATCGCTGTTCATTGAAAGCCTCTCCTTTGTGACGTTGAACGGTTCACATCCGGAGAAGCTTTTCATTTGGTCCCGTAAATGTCAAACACTGGTGAGTCCCCCGGCATAGCCGGGGGTTTACCTAATGGCAATTAAGGGTTAAATCAAATTTCCGTGCAACTGTTCCGATTGATCCATCACTTGCTGCATGATGATCGACCGCGGTTATTGAATTGTTTCAGTCACGCCGGTAGTCGCACCATGATAGGAAAACAAAAGTGATCCATCCATCCAGTCCACCGTTATCTCTCCACCCTTATCGATTTTTCCGAAAAGAATCTCGTCCGCAATTTTATCCTTAATCTCCGTCTGCATCAGTCGTGCTAAGGGGCGCGCACCGAAGACGGCATCATGACCCTTTTCCGCCAACCAGGAGCGCGCACTATCGGAAAGCGTCAGCGTAATCTTTCGGTTCAACAGTTGATCGTTGATTTCGGCAATAAACTTGTCCACGATCCGCTTCATGATATCCACATTCAGTGAATGAAAGGAGATGGTGGCATCCAGACGGTTTCTGAACTCGGGGCTGAAAAACTCCTCGATCGCTTTTTTCCCCTTGGCGGCCGGATCACCGGTCACTTCCCGAAACCCGATACTCTGGGTGCTCATTTCCCGGGCGCCTGCATTGGACGTCATAATAATAATGACGTTCCTGAAGTCTGCTTTCTTGCCGTTATTGTCGGTCAGGGTGGCATGATCCATCACCTGAAGCAAAATATTATACATATCCTGATGGGCTTTTTCGATTTCATCCATGAGCAATACACTGTAAGGATGTTTTCGAATGCCGTCGGTCAAGAGCCCTCCCTGGTCAAATCCGATATATCCGGGAGGCGCACCGATCAGTCTGGCCACCGCATGTTTTTCCATGTATTCGCTCATGTCGAATCGTATGAATTCAACACCCATGGCAAAGGCCAACTGTTTGGCCACCTCGGTCTTGCCGACGCCCGTGGGACCCGTAAAGAGAAAGGAGCCGACCGGTTTTCCGGGCGCCCCCAGGCCGGCCCGGGATCGTTTAATGGCCGTAACCAGCGCGTGAATGGCTTCATCCTGGCCGAAAACCACTTCCTTTAGCCGATCCCCCAGCGTCGTCAGCTTCACACGATCCGAACTGGACACACTCCGGGCCGGAATTCTGGCCATTTTCGACACGATTTTCTCAATGTCGCTCGGATGAATTCGTTTTCGGCGGCCGGCGCCGGTCAGCCGAATATAAGCCCCTGCTTCATCAATTACATCAATCGCCTTATCGGGCAGATAGCGATCATTCAAATGCTTGGCGGAAAGCTCGACCGCCGCCTTTAAGGCCGAATCCGAATAAACGATTTGATGATAGGATTCATAAGCACTTCGCAACCCCTTTAAAATCTGAACGGACTCGGTAATGCTCGGTTCGGTGATCTCAATTTTCTCAAAACGCCTTGAAAACGCCCGGTCTTTTTCAAAATGATTTTTAAATTCTTCATAAGTGGTGGATCCGATGCACCGAATATCCCCGGACGCCAGGGCCGGCTTAAGAATATTGGAGGCATCCATCGACCCGGAACTGGTTGCGCCGGCCCCGACAATGGTGTGAATCTCATCGATAAAGAGCACCGCATCTTTTCGGCTTTTCAGCGCAGCAATCACATCCTTCAGCCGTTGCTCAAAATCACCGCGAAACTTGGTTCCCGCAAGCAGTGCGCCCAAATCCAGGGAATATATTCGCACATCCCTTAACAGATTCGGCACATCCCCTTCGGCAATCTTAATGGCCAACCCTTCCGCCATGGCCGTTTTACCGACGCCCGGATCTCCCACAAACACCGGGTTGTTCTTGCGCCGGCGGCACAGCACCTGAACCGTGCGCTCGAGTTCAGGCTCACGGCCGATCAGCGGATCAAGCTTGCCGACCATTGCCCGCGCCACCAGCTCCATGGTGTAGAGCGCCAGGGGGTCATCCTTCTTTTTCCGGTCCGGCTTTGCATTTTTGGATTGATTATCCGGTGGTTCTATCAAAATGGGGCTCGTTGCATTATGGGAAATATAGGTCAGGACATCCAGCCGGGTAATTCCCTGTTCCGACAAAAAATAGGATGCGTGCGAATCTTTTTCAAGAAAGATGGAGGCCAGAATATCGCTGATGCTCACTTCCTGCTTTTCAGCGGACCGGACATGATTGACCGCCCGTTGAATGACCCGCTGAAAACCGATGGTTTGCTGCAACACATATTCTTTACCTTCCGGAATAACTTCCATTTTTTCATTAAAAAACTTTTCGAGCGCAATTTTGAGAAGCTCGGAGTCCCCCCCGCAATTTTCAACGATTTCGATGCCGTCATTATCATGAAGAATGGCAAACAGGACATGTTCGACCGACACGTATTCATGGCGCCTTCGCTTTGCTTCTCTTACCGCGAATCCAAGTGTCGCGCTAAGTTCCTTACTGATCATATCAACTGTCCTCCATGGTGCATTTTAAGGGGAACCCGTTCGACCGAGCCAAGCTGTGAACCAAATCCACTTTGGTCTCAGCCACGTCGAATGTGTAAATGCCGCAAAGACCGATTCCCTGCTTATGTACATTCAGCATTATCAGCACCGCATCCTCTTGGGACTTGTGAAACACATTCATCAAAATATCAACCACAAACTCCATCGTCGTATAATCATCATTGTGAAGCAGAACTTTATACAACCGCGGCTCTTCAACACGCTCCCGGGTTAGGGTTTCAATGTCTTCGAGCGTGTGTGTCTTATGCTCATTCATTATAAACGCCCTCCCCTATCGGCGAGGGATTGTTTTCCATCATTCAACCCACCAACTTGGCCGTAAGGCCATATATTTGGATTATAAGCATCCTGCGCGCTGCTTGTAAAGAGTTCTTGTTCATTCATCTATTTTCACTAATAATCCCCAAAAAAAACGGTTCTGCAGTTATCGGCCGCAGCATTTTTTAAATTTTAGACCACTGCCACACGGACAAGGCGAATTCCGGCCCACCTTGTTATCCTCCCGTTTCACCGGCTTTTTCTTTTGTGCACCATCGCCATGAGAAAAAATGAGGGGTTGCATCTTGGGTTTCTCGATGGCTTCCAATTGCCGGGGTTCTTCCAGTTGAACCCGGAACATGATCGCCAACGCCTCTTCTTTGATTCTCGCGATCATATCCTGAAACATTTCAAAACCTTCTTTTTTGTATATCAAAAGCGGATTTTGTTGGGCATAGCCCCGAAGGCCGATGCCCTCCTTTAGGTGATCCATGCTCAGCAGGTGATCCTTCCACAAATTGTCCACCGTCTGCAACATGACGATTCGTTCCATCTGCCGATAGGCATCCGGACTGATCGCGTTGGCTTTTTCTTCATACACCGCCAGTGCCCGCTCTGCGATCCACTGGGCCAGCCCCTCCCGGTTCAGGCCGTCCAGCGTATCCGCATCCGGTTTATCCATGCGAAATGAAAACTGTTTATAAACGGCATCACTAAGGCCCTGAAAATCCCACTCATCCGGCAGCCGTCGTTCCTCGGCGAATAGGTCTGCGATCTCTTCGGCTTTCTCTTCAATCAGTTCCTGAACCACGGGATAAAGGTTCTTACCTTCCAGGGCTTCCCGGCGCTGCCGGTATATCACTTCCCGCTGCTGATTCATGACGTCGTCATATTCCAGCAGTTGTTTTCGAATTTCAAAATTATGGCCTTCCACCTTGGCCTGCGCATTTTCAATGGCGCGGCTGATCAGCGTATGCTCGATAGGCTCACCTTCCTCCATGCCCAATCGCTCCATAAACCCGGTAATGCGCTCCCCGCCGAAAATACGGAGCAGGTCGTCTTCAAGGGAAAGAAAAAAGCGGGAAGACCCGGGATCACCCTGCCGGCCCGATCGGCCGCGCAACTGGTTATCAATCCGGCGGCTCTCATGACGTTCCGTGCCGACAATATGCAGGCCGCCCAATTCGACGACGCCTTCCCCCAGCACGATGTCGGTACCCCGGCCGGCCATGTTCGTGGAAATCGTCACCGCACCTTTCTGCCCGGCCATAGCGATAATTTCGGCCTCTTTTTCATGAATCTTGGCATTTAAGACCGTGTGCTTGACCCCGCGTTTTTTAAGCTTTTCACTGAAACTCTCAGACACATCGATGGAGACCGTCCCCACGAGTACGGGTTGGCCTTTTTTGTTTTTCTCGATGATTTCCTCGAGCGCCGCCTCGAACTTTTCCCGTCGGGTCTTGTAAATCACATCCGGCATGTCTCTTCGAATCATCGGGCGATGGGTCGGTATGACCGCCACATCCAGATTATAAATTTTCTTAAATTCCGCAGCTTCCGTGTCGGCCGTACCGGTCATTCCGGCCAGTTTTTCGTACATGCGAAAGTAGTTTTGAAAGGTTATGGTGGCAAGCGTCTGATTTTCGTTCTCGATTTTGACATCTTCCTTAGCTTCCAGCGCCTGATGAAGCCCTTCGGAATACCGGCGGCCCGGCATCAGCCGCCCGGTAAACTCATCGACAATGATCACCTCTCCGTCCTTGACGATATAATCCACATCCCGCTTAAACAGACTGTGGGCCTTTAATGCCTGATTCACATGGTGCAGCAAATCGATTTGTTTGGGATCATAAAGGTTCTCCACATTGAGCAATTTTTCCGCCGTGGAGACGCCCTCTTCCGTCAGCACGACCGACTTTGCCTTTTCATCAATCGTATAATCCCGCTCTTTTTTCAGCTTGGGAATCAATCCATTGACCTCATAATAGAGGCTGGTCGATTTCTCGGCCGGACCGGAAATAATCAGCGGCGTTCTGGCTTCATCTACCAAAATACTGTCCACCTCGTCCACAATGGCGTAATGAAGCGGCCGTTGAACCAGGGATTCCCGGTCAAACTTCATATTATCTCGCAGATAATCGAATCCGAACTCATTGTTGGTGCCATAGGTAATGTCTGCACCGTAGGCGGTTTTTCTTTCCTTATCGGTCAGCGCATGACGAATGCAGCCCACGGAAAGCCCTAAAAACTGGTGAATCTTGCCCATCCATTCCGTATCGCGGCTGGCGAGGTAATCATTCACGGTAATAATGTGAACGCCTTTTCCGGTCAGGGCGTTCAAATAGGCCGGCAGGGTGGCCACCAGGGTCTTTCCTTCACCGGTTTTCATTTCGGCGATTTTACCGCGATGCAACACGATGCCGCCGATGAGCTGCACATCGAAATGACGCATCTGAAGGGTTCGAACAGAAGCCTCGCGAACCGTTGCAAACGCCTCGGGAAGAATGTCCTCAAAGGTGGCTCCCTGAGCCAACTTTTCTTGGAAGGCACCGGTCTGAGCTTTCAATTCATCGTCGCTCAGGGCCTTCATGCGAGGCTCTATGGCATTGATTTCATCCACTAAGGGCTGGATTTTTCGAATTTCCCGTTCGTTTTTGCTTCCGAAAATCTTGGTTAACCATGTACCGAGCATTTATTGTTTATCCTCCTGAAAGCAGAAAAAAGCAGCGCCGAGCATGACTTGACGTAATAGTTTAAAATAAACACCGTTGGAGACCATACTATAGTTTTCCCCCTTTTTACATACCTAATCCGGCAAAGCCGGATGCTGGAATGCTGGGATGCTGGGATGCATAAAAGTCATCTTTCACCTTCGGCGAATATACACGCAAAAGCGTGAATGTTTCTGGTAAAGGGCCTAATCCGGCAAAGCCGGATGCTTGAAGCCGGGCGGCTATAAGGCTTTAAGGAGGAAAAACCATTATCGCTCGATTCGAACACACGCGTTTTACGTGTGTGCTTTTGATAAAGACGCCGGCATGAATGAAAAGGACGATGGGGAGGAATATAAATAAGGCTGATTTGAAATATACCTTGTGGGATTGTAACCATCCTTCAGAATGAAGGTGAGGGCTGGTACGTATGTCAAATCAAGTAGATGGCCATCACCATGCCGTGTTCAGGCCGGGGAAAAAGAGCGGCGGCGGTTGGGCCGCGCCCCCTTTTTCCCCTTTAAACTGATCGAAGCGATTACATCAATCCCAATTTGAATTTCAACGACTTCAACGTATTGAGCATCAGCATGGTAATGGTCATGGGGCCGACGCCGCCAGGAACCGGTGTGATCGAGCCGGCGATTTCCTTGGCTGCTTCAAAATCCACATCGCCCTTCAAGATGGCGATTTTCTTTCCCGTCTTTTCGCTGATCTTTTCACCCACCCGGTTAACACCGACATCAATGACACAAGCACCCGGTTTGATCCATTCGGGCTTGACCAGGTCCGGCACGCCGGCTGCCACGATGAGAATATCCGCGCGCTTGCAATGGGAGGCCATGTCCTTGGTGCGGGTATGCACCACGGTCACCGTGGCATTCGCACCCGGGCCTTTTTGAAGCATCATATTGGCGATGGGTTTGCCCACGATGTTGGAACGGCCCACAACCACGACTTCCGCACCGCTGGTCTCAACACCAGCGCGAACGATCATTTCCTGAATACCGGCGGGCGTACAGGGCGGATATTTCACTTCCGATCCACCGATCATCAACCGGCCCACGTTTACCGGATGAAAACCGTCCACATCCTTGTCCGGATCAATGGCATTGAGAACCTTTTTCTCGTCCACATGCTTGGGCAGCGGCAATTGCACCAGAATACCGTTGATGGAATCATCCTTGTTGTATTTATCAATGAGCGCCAAAAGATCGGCTTCGGAAATATCCGCGGGCTGGTTATCCTGAACTTCCTTGAAACCAACACGATGCGCGGTTTGAATCTTCAAGGTAACGTATGAAATGGACGCGGGATTTGCGCCCACCAGAATCGTAACCAGTCCGGGCACCACGCCGTGTTTTTCCTTGATCTGCGCAACTTCCGCCGTAATTTCATCAAGGATCTGCTCTCGAATCTCCGTGCCCAGAATGAGCTTTGCTGTCATGGTATCGCTCCTTTCGTGTTTGAGTTTATTGTTTTCGGGAAAACACCCGATTAAATTTTTGCCGCGGTCAATCCGCGGATAACCTTTCCTTTAACCTTACCTCGAACCGTAATCTATCGTTTTCTATGTGAGCAGGAACCGGCATCATACGGGGTACGGCGTTTGAAACAGGCCGACGGTCTGATCAAACCCCTCCATGATATTCATGTTCTGAACCGCCTGGCCCGCCGCGCCCTTGACGAGATTATCGATCGCGGACATCAAAATCAACCGGTTGCTGCGCGCATCGATTCGAAAACCGATGTCGCAAAAATTGGTTCCCCGCACGTTGCGCGTATCCGGCAGTCGACTGTCCGGCACCAGGCGCACAAAAGGCTGCCAAGCGTAATAATCATTCAGGCAATCCCGAATTTGCTTTGGCCCCGAGCCGGCAGCAACATTCGTATATATCGTGGAGAACATGCCGCGAATCATGGGAACCAGATGGGGTACAAAGGTAACCGCCACCGGGGTACCCGCGATACCGCTCAGTACCTCATCGATTTCCGGGTTGTGCCGGTGCACCGCCACCTTATACGCTTTAAACGATTCATTCACCTCACAGGTATGCGTCGTTAACGTCGCCTCACGACCCGCGCCGCTCACCCCAGATTTGGCATCGGCAATGATGGTGTTAACGTCGATCAGCCCTTCTTTCACCAGGGGCGAAAGCGGAAGCAGAATGCTGGTCGGGTAACACCCCGGATTTCCGATCAGCCGAGCGGTCTTTATCTCCTGATGATAAATTTCGGACAACCCGTACACCGCCTCGTCCAGCAATGCTTTGGCGGTGTGGGGCTGATAGGCCGCTTCATAGGCCGCGGCATTTCGGAATCGAAAATCCGCTGAAAGATCGATCACCTTTTTGCCCTGTTCAATAAATCCAGGCGCAAATGACATGGGAATCTTGTGAGGAAGGGCCATAAAAAGCACATCGGCCTTATCACAAATCAATTCCGGCGTGTTCGAATCGCAGATAATGTTCACCACACCGGCCATTGACGGATAAATATCCTCGTAAGCAATGCCCGCATACTGGCGCGAAGTCAACAGGCTCAACTGCACTCCGGGATGACCGGAAAGAATTCTTACCAGCTCGGCGCCCGCATACCCGGTAGCGCCGATGATCCCGACTCGGATCATAGAATCACCTATTCATGTAATCACACTGAAAATCTGTCGTAAGATTCCCGTAAATACTTATTCCGCATTTGCCTACCAGAGGCGGGGTCTTTTTTCAAGGAGATTCGGCCGTTTCAAAGGCAACTCACTTTTTTCTTGACCCGCCCCCGAATAATTCATATCCGGTCATTAGGCAGCAGACGCCCGCACCCTAATAAAAACAACCGCATGTTGAGTATCGGCCCGCAGTGAAGCACCATCTCGGGCCCCGCTATTCGGGTCACAAGGAGGATTTGCCATGAAAGAGATCAGTGAGATGAAATTCCCGGCAGAGTTGCGCTATTCAAAAGAACATGAATGGGTTCGGCCGGGCGGGGCTACCTTTCGAATCGGTATTAGTGACTATGCGCAAGCACAGTTGGGAGATATCGTTTTCATTGAACTGCCGAAGGCCGGGGCAACCTTTTCCGCCGGAGATGAATTCGGTACCGTCGAATCCGTAAAAGCTGCCTCTGAGCTTTTCATGCCGATCGACGCCGAGGTAGTAACTGTCAACACCCAGCTTGAAGACTCTCCGGAAATAGTCAATACCAGCCCTTATGACGACGGGTGGATGGTTGAGGTAAAACCGAAAGACCCATCCCAAATCGACACGCTTTTCACTCGTGATCAATATCTTGGCATACTTAACAACCTGGATTAATTAAGTGATATGCTTGTTTGCGGACCTTTCGGTGATTCCTTACGAAACCGCCCGGCAGCTTCAGATTCAACTTGTGGCGGCCAGGCATGACGGCAGGCTGAACCGGGATGTTGTACTCTTTTTAGAACATCCCCCGGTTCTGACCATGGGCCGCAGGGGTGGTTGCAAGAACCTGACCGTATCCGAGTCTTTTCTGGATGGCCTCGGCGTCAAACTCCTTCACGTTGAAAGGGGGGGCGACATCACCTATCACGGCCCGAACCAACTGATCGCTTATGCCATTATCAAGATTCAAAATACGGGCATGGGCATCGTTGATTTTGTAGAAAGCCTGGAGGAGGTGATGCTTCAAACGGTTGCGGACTGGGGAATCAAGGCGAATCGAAACCCACTAAACCACGGCATCTGGGTCGGAGATAACAAGCTCGGCAGCATCGGCATTGCCGTTCGGCGCGGTATCACGTTCCACGGCCTGGCGCTGAACGTTAATCCGGAGATGAGCCATTTTGACTGGATCAATCCCTGCGGGCTTAAGGGCATCAAAATGACCAGTATGGCCGCCCATACGAAAACACGGCCTTCCATGGCGGAAGTTAAAAAGGGAATGCGACGTCACTGGGAAAAAATTTTTAATGTGTCGCTGAATGACATTTCACACAAAGCACTGATCAATTACACGACAGCTCAACTTTAAGGACCGCCTTTGTCAACCTCAAACCACCCATTCCTCCCCCGAAAACCGTCGTGGCTTCGCCGTCGGCTACCCTCAGGCGCCGACTTTGAAAAAATCAATGACATGATTCAAAAAGGCCGTCTTCACACGGTCTGCCAGGAAGCCAAATGCCCCAATATATGGGAATGCTTTTCTCATCAGACCGCGACGTTTTTAATCCTTGGAAATCGATGCACGAGAAACTGCCGCTTTTGCGCGGTTGCGCACGGACCGGGGGAACCAGTCGACCCGGATGAACCCGCACGGCTCGCAACCGCCGTATCGGAGATGAAACTCAAATACGTCGTTGTCACCTCGGTCACGCGGGATGACCTGCCCGATGGCGGCGCCGCTCATTTCGCCGCAACCATACGGGCCATTAAACGGAAGGTCTTCGATGCGCAAGTTGAAGTGCTGATTCCGGACTTTCAGGGTGATCAGAATGCGCTTGATACGGTTCTCAACGCGGAACCAGAGGTATTAAATCACAATCTTGAAACCGTCCCCCGCCTGTACAAAACCGCTCGGCCGGAAGCCGTCTATGAAAGGTCCCTGGTGCTGATTCAACGGGTATCGACCGGCAAACCCAATATTCCGCCCAAGTCCGGCCTGATGCTGGGGCTCGGCGAAACGGAGAGCGAAATTCTGGAAACCTTGTCGGACCTACGAAAGGCCGGTTGCCGCTTTCTAACACTGGGTCAATATCTGCAGCCGTCCAAGAATCATCTGCCCGTGGACCGCTATGTCCATCCCGAAGAATTTGATACTTGGGAAAAAGCGGCAAGGGAAATGGGTTTTGAGCGGGTTGCCAGCGGGCCGTTTGTCCGCAGTTCATACCATGCAGCGGATTTGTACCGCCATACCAAAGGCATACACGCTATTTAACCGATCTAATTTGGTTATAGTCGGTTAAGAGATTAATCGCCGCCATTCATTTGGAGCAGATGTGAATAATCAGCGATTCCAGCAGCACCTGCGGATTCTGCCCCGTGCTTTTGAGTTGAATGTCGCTATCACTCAACCGCGCATAAGCGGTCAACAATTCATCCATGGAAAAAAGATCCGCCTTTTTCAACATCAGGTAAATCGGATAAGGATTGCCCGGGTTCTGGGCGACCGCCAGCTCCGCTGCCGGATTTTTTTTCTTTTTTTCCTTCTTCTTTTTTTGGGCAGGGGGCTTTTCGGCAACCTCGCTCTCGGCGTCCGGATCATCCATCACGGAATCCCAGTGTTCGGTTGTTTCAAGTAGTTGGGCATCGCAAGCTTGAATCACCGGCAGCACGTTTGTTTTAAACGACGTAAACTCCATTCCGGGGCGCCACACGCGGCCCGGGCCGCTACCGGTAAATTCCTTCGCCAATATAAGTTTACGGAAATGGTTAACCAGCGCCGTCAGCAATTGAAGGGGATGGCTGTTTTGGGACAACAGCGATTTTAAAAAGAAAAGCGCTTTTTCAAGGTTTCGGTCCGAAACAGCGCCCGTAAACTCGAAAATCGGATCTTCCCGCGTTCGGTCCAGCACCGAGGTGACGTCCTCGCTTGTAATCGTAGCGCGCTTTCCCGCAAAAAGGACCAGTTTTTCAAGGTTCCCGGAAAAAGTTCTTAAATCAAACCCCGTCATCTCCATCAGCGCGGAAAGCGCACGGGGTTCCAGTTTTTTACCGGCCAGTACGAGAATACTATTCGCCCGCTCCCGGAGCACTTCTTCCTGAATCTGCCGGTCCGCCTGCCGATTGCCTTTCGGAACCGAACAATCGATCACCACGCCGTATTCTTTGAAGCTATTGTACTGACTGCGGCGCTTATCCACCAGATCCGTCGTGATAATCAGATGGTTCTTTTTCGGAAAGCCCTTCTCCACCGCCTCCTGAAGCTGGGTCATATAATCTTTTTCAGAAGGCGGCGAAAGCTGGTTCTCCCTGCAATAAGCCAATATCTTCAGAAGCCATTCCGCGTCGTTCGCATTGTCTGAAAGAAGTGAAAGGCCCTGTCCTTCCGGCTGAAGATCATCCAGGGTGATGCCCGATTTCACCATGGCATTGAGCACACACCCGGCCGCTTTTTTCAGTTCCGAGTTCTGCCAGGCTGATTTGGCGGTTTCCAGAAGCTTATCTTTGTTTTGAGCCGTGTAAAACAGCGCCGCATCCTGAAAGGAAACCACTTTGGTGCCAGCCAGAAGCGAATAGGTGTTCATCCGATTGATCACATCCGGAATATTTTCATTGTCGCCCGCGATCTTTTCATGATTGAGTCTGTCCGTGCTCGTTGGCAGCAGGGCATTCACGATGGCATCGTGGGCCTTTTTATAAAGCATCTCCTCGCCGAAAATCAGATACACCGGCGCAAATGCGTTAGCACCCGAAGTGTTTGCTGTTTTTTCAAGATATTGATCAAATTGCTTGTAATTGATTTCGGGCATGGGGCCACTCGTTACGCGTTTCGGCCGGCTGTCTTGACGGGGCGATGGCCTGGCTTGTAGATCAGCATCGCCACGGCAATCGCAGCCAGCGCCATGCCGATAATTTGAGAAATGGACAAAAGGCCGTCCAAGAACAGGCCACGCGGATCTCCCCTGAAAATTTCCAGCAAGGTTCGCGTCACCCCATAGAGCAACAGATATACCCAGAACACTTGACCATCAAAGGTTTTGCGTTTTCGAAACCACCATAGAAAAGAAAAAAGGATCAAATTGTTGATCACTTCGTATAACTGCGTCGGGTGAATCGGAATGCCGTGAGGGGCCAAAGACATCGGATCCGTAAAAGTCACAGCCCAGGGCAACGCACACGCCTTGCCGTAACAGCACCCGGCAAAAAAGCACCCGATCCGTCCCAGCACATGCCCGGCGGCCAACCCGGGCGCCAGTATATCAGTTGTTTGCCATAGGGGAAGCCTTTTTCGCCTCAGATAAACAACCATCGTCACGACCGCGGCGATGAATCCCCCGTAAAACACGAGCCCGCCATTCCATATTTTGAAAATTTCCAGGGGATTTTCCATAAATTCACCTGGATTGACGGCCATATAAAAAAGTCTTGATCCAATGATGGCCGCAATGAGGATATAAAAGCACAGATCCCCCACCCGGGCGGGCGCTTGCCCCAGACGGACGGCCTCCTTCTGAGCGACTAAAATGCCCACTAAAAACCCGAGCGCAACGAATAACCCGTAAGTGTAGATGGAAACGGGACCGATTTTGATTAAGACGGGATGCATGCGTTAAGCCTCGATATGGACGCACCCTTTCGGGCGTTGGCCTTTATTTCCTTCATGGCAGTTTGTTGAAAAGAAAATGATACACGCAGATGCAGATACCGACCGTGATGGCGCTGTCCGCAACATTAAAAGCCGGGTAATGCCAGCCCTTCACATAAAAATCCAGAAAATCGATGACAACCCCGAAACGCACCCGGTCAATCAGATTGCCCACGGCACCGCTGAAAATAAGGGCGAATGCGGCGCCGAGAACCGGATGCGATCGCGGGGTGGTCCGATAAAAATAAAACACCAGACCCAGCGCAACGAGCGAAACGCCGATGAAAAAGAAATACCGAACCCCCGGCCCGGCCTGAGCGAATACCCCGAAGGCCCCGCCGGGATTAAGGACATGGGTAAGGTTGAAAAACCCGTCGATGACGGGAATGGACTCGTGCAGGGGGAGGGTGCGCGTAATGATCAGCTTGGTAATCTGGTCCAACACCACAATCAGCGCCGTGATAATACCCAGCCGGGCGATGCCGTGCCGTGTCATGTCTTTTTCAGCAGGATTCGACATCACGATACGCCAATTGCCGCCAGGGCATCCCGGCAACGCTTACAGATCGTCGAATGCGTTTCATCCTCGCCCACTGTGGCATCATAAATCCAGCAACGCTCGCATTTTTCTTCGGAAACCCGCGAGACGGCGATTCGCAATCCTTCCATCTCCGTTGCCTCTCCCGCACCGGCGGCGCTTTCGAATGCCGCGATCTCGGCCTTGGAGGTAATAAAAATGGTACGCAAATCATTCGCGTAGGGTCTCAGCAGGGCTTGCAGCGCGTCATTCACATAAAGCGTCACGCCGGCATCCAGAGAATGACCGATCATTTTTTCGGCGCGCGCCCGCTCCAAAACCTTGGTCACCTCGCGACGCACTTGAAGGAGGCCCTCCCAGGTTTTCGCCAACGCCTTATCCACACGGGCCTCATTGGCCGTGGGCATTGCGGCCCGGTGCACGCTGGATTCCTTTTCGGCCGTTTCGGGCATGTACCGCCACACCTCCTCGGCGGTAAAGGACATGACCGGCGCCATCAGCCGAACCATCCCGTCGAGCAAGGCGTACATAACCGTCTGAGCGCTTCTTCTCTCGTGAGACGCCGGTGGCGAAGTGTAGAGCCGATCCTTCAACACGTCCAGATAAAATGCCGACATGTCCAGGGTGCAGAAATTAAAAATGGCATGATAAATGATATGCAGCTCAAACTCATCATAGGCCTTTCGGCACCTGGCGATCAACTCCTGAAGTTTGTGCAGCGCAAACCGGTCGATATCCGGCATGGACGCATCGTCAACACTGTCCGTGGCCGGGTTAAAGTCTTTCAAGTTGCCGAGCAGAAACCGGCAGGTGTTTCGGATTCTGCGGTAGGCATCACTGAGCTGCTTTAGAATCGTTTCTGAAATCCGGACGTCATCCCGATAATCCGACGCCGACACCCACAGCCGCAATATCTCCGCCCCGTATTTATTGATCACTTCCTTGGGCGCCACCACGTTGCCAAGAGATTTACTCATTTTCTTGCCTTCGGCGTCCACGACGAATCCATGGGTCAACACCGCCTTATACGGCGCGCTGCCGCGGGTTCCCACCGCCTCCAGAAGCGAGCTGTGAAACCAACCCCGATGTTGGTCGCTGCCCTCCAGATACAAGTCCGCAGGCCAGGACAGATTTTCCCGGGCCTCCAGCACCCCCGCGTGGGTAACACCGGAATCAAACCACACGTCCAGGATATCGGTTTCCTTGATAAAATCCGTGCCGCCGCATTTTTCACATGCCGCCCCCACCGGCAGCAATTCAGACGCATCCTTTTCAAACCAAACATCGGCGCCGTGTTGCTTGAACAACTCGACCACATGATCCACAAAGGCCTGGCTGATATGCATGGTCTCGCAATCTCGGCAATAAAAAACCGTGATGGGAACTCCCCATGCCCGCTGCCGTGAAATGCACCAGTCCGGGCGTTTTTCAATCATGCCGTAGATTCTCTCCCGGCCCCAGTGCGGAATCCACTGAACGCGATCGATCTCGGCCAGGGCCTTTTGCCGCAACCCGGTCTTGTCCATGGAAATAAACCATTGGGGCGTCGCCCGGAAAAAAACCGGCTTTTTGCACCGCCAGCAATGGGGATAGGAATGGGTCAGTTTGCTCTCTTTTAAGAGCGCGCCTTTTTCGGTCAACATCGCATTGATGGCCTTGTTGGCGTCAAAAACAAACTGTCCCGCAAAAAATTCAACGTCCTTGGTAAACCGTCCGTTTTCATCCACCGGCGAATAGGTTTCAAGACCATAAGCAAGACCCACTTCATGGTCCTCGCGACCATGGCCCGGTGCCGTATGCACGCACCCGGTGCCAGCCTCAAGGGTGACATGCGTGCCCAACAACATCATGGAATCCCGGTCATACAGCGGATGGCGGCAATTTTTCCTTTCCAGGTCCGACGCCTTTATCTCAGCCAACACCTGATAATCCGTTACGCCAAATTGCGCCATGCAGGAAGCCGTCAGCTCTCGGGCCAAAATCAGCACGTCATCGCCACCCACCGCAACGGCCGCATATTCAAATTCAGGATGCAGGCTGATACCAAGATTGGCCGGAATCGTCCAGGGTGTGGTGGTCCAGATGACCACGGACACCTTTTTATCCTTGAGCGCCGGATAAAGCCCGCTGATATCATCCTTCAAGGCGAATTTGACAAAAATGGAAGGCGAGGTTTCATCGTGGTATTCGATCTCCGCCTCGGCCAAAGCGGTATTGCACCGCGGACACCAGTGAATCGGCTTTTTGCTTTTGAACAAACTGCCGTTTAAGGCGAATTGGCAACACTCCCGTGCGATGATGGCCTCATACGGATAGGTCATGGTCAGATAAGGGTTCTCCCATTCTCCCATGACGCCCAGACGCTTGAATTCCTCACGCTGAATGTCGATGAATTTTTCCGCATATTTTCGACACTGCCGCCTGAAATCGGCCTGGCTCATTTCCTTTTTTTGGGAACCCAGTTCCTGATCCACATTGTGCTCGATGGGCAATCCGTGGCAGTCCCAGCCCGGCACATAGGGCGCATCGAATCCGCTCATCTGGCGGGAACGAATGATAATATCTTTCAAAACCTTATTTAGCGCCGTGCCCATATGAATGTGGCCGTTGGCATAGGGGGGTCCGTCATGCAAAATAAAGCGCGGTCTTCCCTTTGAATCCTCGCGGATTTTATCGTAAAGCCTTGCCTCATCCCATGCTTTTAGCTGTTCGGGTTCCTTGTTGATCAGGCTCGCTTTCATGGGAAACCGAGTCTCGGGCAAATTGAGCGTATTTTTATAATCCATCACATCCTCCGTATCGGATAGAACGAAATTTCTATTTTAGACGGGGAACTTTAGTCATAACGCCCGAAAGTGTCAAGGATTTAGACTGGTTGATTCCAGAGCAACCGCATATGCTTTTGGGAGCTGGTTTATTATTTTTTTCGGGGGTTGCCAGCCCGGCGGCTGCTGGGGTACTTTAACCCGTTTCCCATTGCATCTTACCAGCTGCGTTCATTAAATATGATGCCTCAAAGCCGAAACGACCAGAAAAAGCGGCTTGGTTTTAAAACTGCGCCGGCCTTCCGCTTACAACCGGCATATTGGCATCTTCCAACCCCCTAAGCACCATCTTCGTTCACCCCGCTACCTATTTTTATGTAACAACTGTTTCTTTAACAAATCAGATAGTCAATCCCAATAAATATTGTGTTAATTTAAACGTCAAAAGGCATTTTTATTAAGATCGATCTTGACAAGATGTAACATCTGATACATTGCTAAGGTATATTTGCTATGGAGAAACCCATGACACTCAATGCCCCATTAAAATGGTTGCTGCTAATCCACCAGATACCGCCCACCCCCAACGCGCTTAGAGTGAAAATCTGGCGGCGCCTCCAGCAGGTGGGGGCTGTGGCCGTCAAACAGTCTGTCTACGCCACGCCCATTTCCGATCAGTCCCGGGAAGACTTGAGCTGGATATTAAAAGAGATCATAGAGGGCGGCGGAGATGGTTCGATTTCAGAGGTCCGGTTTCTGGAAGGTCTCTCCGACGAAAAAGTTATGGCGCTATTTCAGGGCGCCCGCAAGTCGGATTACGAAAAAATCATTCAAGAGACCAATCAGTTAGTGACCGAATGTTCTTCAAGGCAAACGGACCCGCCAGACTCGGCGGTAAGAATTCCGCTCCATTTGACAAAGTTACAGCGCAGATTGGACGAGGTGAGGAGCATCGATTTCTTTCCGCCGCCCGAGCAGGAAACTGCTAAAAGCCTCCTGAGCGACCTTTCGGCAAAAGTGTCTGGAAAGACATGGGCACCATCCGCCCCCAAAGAAGGATTTGACACCCTCAAAGGAAAAATCTGGGTGACAAGAAAAAACCTCTTTATTGACCGCATCGCGTGCGGGTGGCTGATCCTCCGATTTATGGATCCCGAGGCGGTTTTCAAGTTCGTCCAGGGTTCACGCTATGTCCCGAAGGAGGGAGAGCTTCGATTCGACATGTTTGACGGAGAATTCACCCACGAGGGAAACCTGTGCAGCTTCGAAATAATGATCCAGCGCCTGCATCTCCAGGACCGGGCGCTTTTTCCTTTAGCCGAAGTGGTTCACGACATCGATCTCAAAGACGCTAAATACGGCCGCAGGGAAACGGATGGTTTTAATGCGTTGTTGACCGGTCTGGTTGCCTCTCACCCGGAGGACAATCGACGCATGCAGGAGGGCTTCAAGCTATTCGAAAACCTTTATGCCTATTTTGAAAAACAAACGTGAACCGAACCGCGCGCAAGAAGATCGGCATAATTCACCGAGTCCTTAAAGGAAAAGCTCATGGCAATCCAGGAAACCTTAAAAAACCATACCTTCCGGCTCTCCGGCTTTTTAGGTCTTCAGCGCAGCACCTTGGGCGTACTCTCCATGGTGGTGCTGGTCGGAATGGGGGAGCACATGGCAGAGCGGTTTTTGCCCATTTACCTGATGGCGCTGGGCGGGGGTGCGCTTGCCATCGGTCTTTTGCAGGCGATGGACAACTTGCTCTCGGCCCTCTACAGCTTCCCCGGCGGGTATCTGTCAGATCGGATCGGCACAAAGCGCTCCCTGTTGGTGTTCAACATGGTCGCCATGACCGGCTTCGCCCTGGTGCTTCTGGTGCCTTCCTGGCAGGCAGTGCTGGCCGGAGCGCTACTCTTTATCTCCTGGTCGGCGATCTCACTGCCGGCCACTATGAGTCTCATTTACAAGGTATTACCTCAGCATAAGCGCACCATGGGCGTGAGTATGCACTCACTGGTGCGCCGTATTCCCATGGCTTTGGGACCCTTGATTGGCGGCATTTTCATCAGTGTTTGGGGGGAGCGGGACGGCGTGCGCCTGGCGTTTGCGGCAGCACTGGTGCTCGCGGGAGCTGCCCTGATTCTTCAGCAGCGTCTGATCGAAGATGATACGCCTATTGCAAATCCATCAAAGGACACTTGCAATCTCTCGCCGGAAAAAAACCCGCTCAAACTGCTGCGATTGATGAATCCGACCATGAAGGGGCTGCTGGTGACCGATATACTGATTCGTTTCTGCGAACAGATCCCCTATGCATTTGTAGTGGTCTGGTGCATGAAAACCGTCGCCGATCCTGTCTCCGCCGTCCAGTTCGGTCTTCTGACCACCATCGAGATGGCAACGGCAGTGCTTGTCTACATCCCGGTAGCCTATATGGCGGACAGAAGCACCAAGAAGCCCTTTGTTCTCGTGACCTTTATTTTTTTCACCCTTTTCCCGCTGGTGCTTCTGTTCAGCCATTCCTTCGAGTGGCTGCTGGCCGCCTTTTTTTTACGGGGACTTAAGGAATTCGGCGAGCCCACCCGCAAATCACTCATTATGGATCTATCACCTGATAGCTGTAAGGCGGGCATGTTCGGGCTCTATTATCTCATCCGAGATGTTTTTGTTGCCATGGCCGCGCTGGGCGGCGCGTTCTTATGGCAAATCAGCCCGCAGACGAACCTCCTTACGGCGTTCGTTTTCGGGATCATCGGCACTGTCGGGTTCGCGGTTTTCGGTCGCAACACCCCAGTGCCCGTAAACGACAAAGAGGCTCCAACTGGCTGATAATAAAAAAGATAAGTGGCTAAAGGTGTTTTGTCCCGAAGATGCCTGTATGGCGGAAGAGGAGCGGTTCTCTCTACCCACAACCGAGAAGACGGAAACCAAAGGCAGCATGTGGTTGAAACTGTTCTGTCCGGAGGCTTCATGTGAAATCACTTCACCAACACAGCTTCCGTAAAATGAAGCTGGTTGGTCGGGAAAGGATATTCAGAAGCGCTTTCCGCCCTTGGGGTAGCTATTCAAATCCCTCAAGGGCGGTCCGTCCCATGTGTTATAAGGGCCGTCTTCCTCAAGTCTTTTGGCAACCTCGGCAATATTAAGGCGCTCGCAAGTCTGCCGAGTGGGTCGACCGGTTACTGTGTCATAGCCATTCTTTTCATACCAGGCTCTGACCAGGGTTAGGTGAGTTTTTCTTTCCATTGCACCCTCGGGCGTGTTTCTGAATTCCAGGCGCTGGGGCAACCTATCCTCTTTTATCGTGATCCCCCGGCGTGCGTTAAAAGCGCGTTCCACTGCCCCCACGCGATCGGAGACCGCCACGACCATTTTGGCCGTAAAGGGAATGCCGGTGGCTTTGGTCAGCATCTCGGCCAAGCCTTCGAACAGGGACCCTTTCCAAACCAGGGGAAGCGCGCATGTCCACGTATTCACGGCCCCTTTGCAACGACCGATGCAATCAGCCAGGGTGGTGACCCGTTCGCCGTGAATGATGGATTGGACAGGATCATTGCTGATGATCCCTTTCGCTACGAGTTCTTTGAGCACTTCCTCATCGGAGTTATCCCCGGCGGCCCAGCTTCGACCGCGCAAGTGATCGGCGCCACGCGTGGCAACGGCATGGGCAAGCGAGAAGAGGCCGGCAGGATAGACGCCGCGCCCCAGGCCCTTTACATGGTAGCAGTAGTCCATGGCCCCTTTGCCGATTCTTTTGGCCAAGGCGTACATCCCCTCGGCAATAAGATTGCCAAAGCCTTCGCGCATCACCGTCTTATGGATCAATTCCACCTGACCTTCGACGTTCTCCCAGGAGAGGTCGAGACCATCGGTGACCCTGTCATCGATGATGCCGCGGTTATAAAGGTCTTTGGCCAGTGCGATGGTGTTGCCAATCGCAATGACATCTACCCCGTATGCGTCACAGAGGTTCTCCATTTCCATGATGGCAAGGGGATCGAACACGCCGCAGTTGGTGCCAAGGCAGTAAATCGCTTCATACTCAAGCGCCTCACCCATTTCACCCTTGCGCCCCCCCTCTGGAATTTTATAAGCATTCTTGCATTTAATATGGCAACCTCGACAACCCACGCGACCGATTTCGTAAGCTTTCCACGCCTCCGGGCGCAGTGCCGGTGGGATTTCGTCGGCGGAAAGTACTTTCGCGGAGTTGCGAAAGCCGGGGAACCAGTGGGTCACACCATAGTGGGAGCCGTATACCGAGGCCACTTCCTTTTGCACGCGGTCTTGGGTCAGGAACCGTTTGTCCTCCCGGGTCAGGGCGATATAGCCGGGGCGATCGAACAGTTCGGGTCCTCCTGTGCCTCTCAGCACCATGGCCTTCAGCTTTTTGGAACCCCATACCGCTCCACTGCCCCGCGCAGCCGAAGCGTATTTGTCCACAATGGTAGAAGCCTGACGCACCAGGTTCTCCCCGGCTTGGCCGATGCAGGCAACGCACACCCCCTTTCCGTGGCGTTGGACAAGTGCGTCGGTAGTAGCCCAAGTGGTGAGGCCCCACAGGTTACCTGCGTCGTGAAAGGAGATTTCACCGTCTTCGATAAGCAGGTAAACAGGTTTCGATGAAGCGCCTGCCACCACAATTTGATCATATCCAGCCTGCTTCATGACACTGGCCATGGCGCCGCCGACATTGCCGTCCCCCAGAATTCCGCTGTATGGAGAAAGGGTGCTTACGTGAAGACGACTGGCGAGCCCCAGTGAGGTGGCGGTCAACATGCCAGGCGCAAAACAGAGGAGATTTTCCGGGGCCAGGGGATCGATGCCGGGCTTCACCCGATCGAAAAGCGTTTTTGCATTGAGACCGCGCCCCCCCAAAAAGTCCCTGGCCACATCAGGATTCAGAACCTTTTTTTCGAAGGTTTGGCAGGTCAAATCAACGCCCAGCAAAGTTCCACACCATGCATACATAAAAACCTCCTCATGGTGAATAGGTCACCCGCGTTCATGCCAAGGATTACGGCATGGCATCGAGCATGGGGACCGCCATGGGTTCCATGGGCATGTTGACCAGCATGACTATCGTTATCATTCTTACCTTTTTTATTGAAAACCTGCCGATATCGGTTCACACGGCCCACGATTTTATGGTCAGTATGCACACCATGTTCATCATTTTCGGCCTCCTGAACCGCTTGCGGACCGGCTGTTCTCTGCGCAGAATCGCACCCGGTCAGGCCAAGTGCTGAGTGGGTTAAAATAAATGAAACGGATTTATCATGGCAAGGCAACATCAAAGTGCAGTTGTGGTTCGTTATGAATACGACAGGAAAGGCGGCTTGAAAAAAGATGCATCAGAGCAGGCGTTGCAATACTTCACAGGAACGGCACCTGAGCATCTTTTCTTTCCAATTGCCTTGGACTCTCCCGCCGCAGACCGTACCATTGATAAACCAGCGAATATTCCCTTTTCCATGGCGATTTCCTGCTTGTTGAAGGCCGTATTCTAAATGTTGCGCGATTGTTGCGGCGCAATTTTCAACCGGAATTTATCAATCAATAATAGTGACGCCACCACGTAAAAGCAAGCGTCAATTGCCCCCAAACCGAACGCGACCAGCAGGTTCATTATGGATCTTCAGCGTGATCAAACTGCTTGTACGGTCGCATCAAGCATCTGACCGATACCTTCTATCGCCGCTGTGTCTGAAAGCGACTCTGATAAGGCGGGATCATCTTAAGGAGGCACCGGCTCGCCCGCGCCGAAAGTTGAATTTGTAAGTTGATTCATTATGGTATACGTTGAGACGATAAAAAAGCTGTCGCATAACAGGCTCGGTCATTATCGGGAACAAGCAGCGCAACCAGATCTATTCGATGAAAGCACTTGGCTGCAGCCCTTCAATCCTTGGCTTAAATATCATGGGAACACAGCGTGGAACCTTTTGAAAAACTTTTGGCATCATCGGTCGAGGCACACGGCCATCTTTGCCCAGGACAGGTCGTGGGGGTCCGCATGGCCATTCTCGGCTGCAGGCTGATCGGACTGGATGAGCCCAAACGCCGCGATCAGATTAAAAAACTGATTGTTTATGTGGAGATGGACCGCTGCACGGGCGATGCCGTAGCGCATACCACGGGGGTAAAGCTCGGCCGCCGGTCCCTGAAACACATGGATTTTGGCATTATGGCAGCCACGTTTGTAAACCTTGAAACGCAAAAGGCCTTTCGGATTGTGTCCACGGAAGAATCCAGGGACTTGGTATCGGCGTATGCCCCGGATATTAGAAACTACCCGGACCAGCAAATCGAAGCCTACAAGCGCATGCCGGACAGCGTGCTGTTCCGGGTTCATGCGGTCGAAGTCATCCTGAGTGAATATGATTTTCCGGGCCCGACCCGCCGGAAAGTGACCTGCAGCAACTGTGGTCAGGTGGTCCGGGACCATCGTGAAGTGATTTCGAGTGGGCGTGTGTTTTGCAAAATCTGCGCGGGGCAATCCTATTTTAAAAACGCCCGCGAAGTATCCTGGCCAAATATGAATTGGATACCCGAAAAAAAGGCGGAATAATCACCTTCCCTGTTAGCACGATCAAAAGGCGGAAATTAAATTTTGCATCGTAAGGAGTCACCATGCGCAAGAAGATACCCATAGAAAACGCTGTAGGCACCGCCCTCGCGCACGATATCACCGAAATTCGCCCCGGCGAGTTTAAAGGCGCGGCGTTTAAAAAGGGACACACGGTTTGCAACGAAGACATTTGCCGTTTGCAGCGGCTCGGGAAAAACCATCTGTATGAACTCGAACTGGAAGAAGGCGAGATTCATGAAGACCAGGCCGCGCTCATTCTGGCCGATGCCCTGGCTGGAGACGGCATTGTTCATGACCATCATCCCCATGAGGGAAAGATCAAATTGCTGTCGGACAGAGATGGGATCTTGTATGTTGATGCCACCGCGCTGATCGCTTTCAATATGGTCGATGAGGTGATGTGTGCCACGCAACACACGCATTCTCTCGTCAAAAAAGGAGAGCAGGTGGCCGCCACGCGGGCCATTCCGCTGGTCATGAAGCGCGCCGTCATTGAACGCGCCGCCGCCATCGCCAGGCAAAACGGCGCGGTTGTATCGATCAAACCGTTGCGTCAGGTTCGGGTCGGGCTTGTGATCACCGGCAATGAAGTGTTCAGTGGTCTCATTGAAGACCGTTATGCCGCCATTCTGACCCAAAAGGTGCAAGCGCTTGGCTCCGAGGTGATCGCATCCGCCCTTGTGCCGGACAACGAGGAGATAATTGCGGACGTTATTCATAAGCATATCGAAGCCGGCTGTGAGCTGATTTTGACCAGCGGCGGCATGAGCGTCGATCCGGACGATGTTTCGCGGGCCGGCATTCGAAAAGCCGGTGCGGATGACATTCATTACGGCGCGGCCGCATTGCCCGGCGCCATGTTCCTTGTGGCCTACATCGGCAAGGTACCGGTACTGGGTATGCCGGCGTGCGGGCTGCATCATCGCATCACGGTGCTGGATCTGATATTACCCAGAATTCTAGCGGGAGAAAAAATCGGAAAGCTGCAACTGGCCGCGTTGGGCCATGGCGGACTCTGCCAGGACTGCGACTCGTGCACCTTTCCGCATTGTCCTTTCGGAAAAGGGGCTTAGCGGGCTAGCTGAAAATGGGTGACAATAAAATCGGTCACTCCTTTGACATCGAATGGCGAAAATCGAGGCACCCCAATCTCGATCGGTGTGTCACTGATAAGCGCCACGAGGTATTCATCCTTCAGGCAGGCCGGTTGTGCTGAAACTTCCGGCCTGAAAACTTCAAGCTTATCCCGTTTTATCTGTTTAAACCCTTCTACCAGAATGACATCGACAGCGGACACCAGCGGGATTAGTTCATCCAGGCGCATTTCAGACGCCACGTCCCGGACCATACCAATCCGGTTGGGTGAAGAAATTAGTGTCGTACTCGCACCGGCTTGCTTATGCCGCCAGGTATCCTTACCCGGCACATCCATTTCAAAATCATGGCTGTGATGTTTGATGGTGCCGATGCGAAACCCGCGCAAAGAAAGCGCTTCAATCACCTTGACCAGCAAGGTGGTTTTGCCAGCACCGGAAAAGCCGACGATCGGCACGACCGGGGGGCCCAGCGGGTTGACGTTTTGCGCCGTCATGTAAGGGGCCTTATATTCGCTTGCTGTCTCATCCCGACTTCCAAATCCGGCAAAGCCGGATGCTGGGATGCTGGGATGCTGGGATGCATAAAAGTCATTTTCACCTTCGGCGAATGTACACGCAAAAGCGTGCATGTTTCTGGTAAAGGGCCTAAGCTGCTGTTTTATAAATCCTGTGGCAGCCGAATACCATATTTTTTGATCCGCTTCCATACCGTCACGCGGCTAACCCCTAATAAGCGGGCCGTCTCCGACTGGTTGCCGCCGGTTCGGCGCAATAAGTCAAGAAATTTGGACTGTTCTTCGGAATTCGCCGGATCGGGCGGCCTGAAGCACACGGTGTTGCCATTGCCCGCGGAAATCTTAGGCGGCATATGGGCCACCTCCACATACCCGCCCGGACACAACACAAACGCATATTCAATGGCATTTCGAAGCTCCCGCACATTTCCCGGCCACGGATGCGATAAAAGCAGCCGCATGGCTTCGGCGGTCAAACCCAGTATTTTTTTATTCCCTTTTTCCGAATGACGATCGATAAAATGCTGCACAATGAGCGGAATATCCTCTATGCGCTCTGAGAGCGGCGGGCAATACAACGGAAACACGTTGATTCGAAAAAAGAGATCTTCCCGGAACGCCCCGTTTGCCACCAATTCTTCCAGATTTCGATGGGTGGCCGAAACAATCCGCACGTCCACGCTGACCGGTTTATGGTCCCCGACCCGCTCGATTTCCTTTTCTTCAAGCACGCGAAGCAGCTTGACCTGGATGGATAGCGGAATATCCCCCACCTCATCGAGGAAAATCGTGCCCCCGTGCGCTGCTTCAAACCGCCCGATACGATCCCGGTCCGCACCAGTAAAAGCACCCTTCACATGACCGAATAATTCGCTTTCCAGTAAGCTCTCATTCAGGGCTGCGCAATTGACCTTTACAAACGGTCCCGCCTTTCTGTTGCTGACCTCATGAATCGCCCGGGCAACCAGTTCCTTGCCGGTGCCACTTTGTCCTTGAATAAGAACCGGCGCATTGGATGGGGCCACGCTATCAATCAGCTCGAATAACCGTTCGATAGCCGGGGATTTCCCTAAAATACCATGATACCCGTCATCCATATGCAGCGTTTTTCGAAGCGATTCGATTTCCGTCTGCTTGCGCATCAGCTCGGACATGTCGGTAAGAATCTCAACGGCACCGACCACTTCTCCTGTCGGCCCTTTGAGCAGTGTCGCACTTTTATGAATGGAAACCGACCGGTTATCCTTCTGAGTGATCACGCATTGCTTCCCTCTGGATTCTCCAACGGTAAATAATTTGCAAAAATCTTTCCCCACTCCTTTGCCGATAATTTTGCACCCGGTGCAATTCAGAATGCGGCAAGAACTGCCGATGAGCTCCTTCATGGCATAACCGGTCAGCCTCTCAGCCGCCGGGTTGACCGCCTGAATCACGCCGGCCGTATCCACCACGATCAGACCATCCTGAAGGGTATCAATAATGGTTTTCCAGCATTGTGATATTTCCATGACTGCTCGAAGATCTCCATACCGATTCATCCAACGCATGCGTTTGATCCGTCAGCAAAGCGCGGGCGTCATAGGCCGGCGTAGTGCCGATGTAGAGTCCCAAAACGGCAAAAAGGATGGGCCATTCAACGATGACAATAACATCACATATCTACTATGATGTCAAATACTAACCCGAGCCATTCAGGCCATCCCCGGGGTGATCTTCACCCCTTTTATACTGGCATCCTTGGCTATTTTGAAAACAGACTCAAATTCAAGCACTTCTTTTTTTTTATCATTGTAAACAGTGGCCCGGCCGGATAAAGTTCTCTCTTCAGGTTGCAAAACTTCAGCAACAGCAGTCACTATACCGCATTTGACCGGGTAAAGAAATTTTGACATCAGAGATATGGTTGCAAAATGCGTCCCGGAAGGCAGAATGCTTTTGATGGCCATCACAACAGCCGTATCGGCAAGGCTTACTAGAGCGCCGCCGTGCATCAGCCCCGCGCCTTGGGCATAATCGATAAGAAATGGCATTGTCAGCACTGCTCGGCCATTTAGCGCCTCAAGTATATCCATGCGAAGCAGTCTTTCAAAGGGCGCACAACTGATCCATCCTTCCATGTGGAATGTATGCGGGCCAGTCAACTTGACTCTTGAATTGGAATCAGTACTCGTCAAATCGTTCATAATACGATTAATTTTCTCCCTCGCTTATTCAAGCAGTTTAAGGTTTCGAGATATCAATTTTCGATCTCCCGGCACCCAATATAATAAACATCGCCAACACCGCCCCTGCGACCGCTCATACACGGGGTGTGCTTACTCAGGGAAAAGCAAGTCAAAATATAATCCGTTTGTCAAGACCGAATCAGACCGGTATCTGGCAAGCGGCTATCGGATTGAAAAAGACGATTTGGAGCTGATTATGCCACGCAAGAAAGCGCTATAACGCTTTAATAGAAACAGAAAAATCCCTATAAAAAACGTCGAGCACCACACGGCTCACAGTGCTTGGAGATATCCCGATTTTTTCGAGGTATGCATTCCGATGGGTTAAGGTTGCCCATATAGCGATTTTATCCGGGCCCGATCCGGGGTTCCATCGGATTTTAAGGGCAACTCGCTGACAAATTCCACGTATTGGGGTTTTTTATAACTGGCGATACGATCCGCCACAAAGCGCATCAGCTCCGCAGCGGAAAGTGTCTGTCCCAAATGAAGTTGACAAACCGCCTTGATGCCTTCTTTCCATTTGGGATCCGGCACACCGATCACGACCGTTTTCAGCACCGCCGGATGCTGCAAGATAACTTTTTCCACCTCGGCGGGATAAACGTTTTCACCCCCCGGCTTGATGAGTTCTTTCTCTTCTTTTCTGCCCGCATAAAATAAAAATCCGTCCGAATCAAAGCGGCCCAAATCGCCGGTATGGTGCCGACCGTCACGAAACGTATAAGCATTGTCTTCAGGCAACCCCCAATACCCTTTAAACACCATGGGGCCTTTCACCGTGATTTCACCGATCTCACCGACCTTGACCGGTTGATCCCGCTCGTCCACCAGGCACACATCCGCCAGAGAAATGGGTTTTCCGATCGATCCCGGCCGATCGCCATATCGGCCCATGGTGACCAGACACGCGGTTTCGGTCTGCCCGTACATGCAATGGTAAGTGCCGCCGGTTTCGGATTGGAACCGTTCCATTCCCTCCGCAGTACCCAACCCCACTACCGCCTTAAAAGAACTTAAATCAATCCTCTCTTTACTTGCCGCATCAAGGATGGAATCTAAAATCGGCGGAAAGTCAAAACACAGGCTAACCCTTTTGTCCCGAATCAATTGCGCGGCCGCGGCAGCATCAAATTTTCCGACATTGATATTCAACGCTCCGGCATGAAAGGCGTTAAAGGCCATAACCACCCCCGCCACATGGAAAAGGGGCAATAAATTCAGGTGCACATCCTCGGCGCATAGATTAAGATAATAGTTGAAATGAAGGTCTGCGCACATAAAATTGCCGTGACTTACCAAGGCCCCGCGGGGTCGCCCCGCCACGGCGGCCGTATGAATGATAACAAACCCGTCCGCATCGGCCACATCCGTCAGGGGTGCTGCGTCCAATGAATTCAGCAATTCTTTAAAAGGCAAGGCATCACCCATATCGGCCTTTAAGTTATAATAGGCTCCGATGGAGGGTAATTCCGACCGCTTTTCATTGAGCATGGGTTGAAATTCGGCATCGGCAAAAAGCAACTTGGGTGCGCCATCATTCAGGTTAAAGCACAGCTCGTCCGCTGAAAGTCGCCAGTTAACCGGCAACATGATAGCGCCCAGAGCCGCGGCTGCGCCGTACAGCAAAAAAAATTCCAGGCTGTTTTTTCCCACAAGGCCGATTCGATCGCCCTTGCGAATACCGGCATGGTAAAGCCCGCCCGCCAGGCAGTCCACTTGGTTTTTATAATTGCTAAACGTCAATTGCCGGCCGTCATCGGCCTCTATCCAACAGAAACGCTCGCCAAAAGCGACGGCGTTACGATTGATCAGATCATAGAAAGTAAAATCATAAAGTCCCATGGTGCTATCCTCGGCAATCTTTTCATGCCTGAAAAAAAGTATTATCTCAAATAGACGACCGGTTGACGGTTACAACCGGGCAAGGCGCTTTTAGTACGATGTACTGCGCGGTAGAGCCGAGAATAATTTTCTGCGTTTTCGATTTTTTCTCCACCCCGACAAAGATCTGGTCAATCTCATTTTCTTGCGCAAAGGCCACCAGGTCCTCACCGGGCGCAAGCCCGCGCGCGAGTTGATGGGTCTCGCACTCGATCCCTTTTTCTTTCAGAAATTCCGCTGCATGCGTCAGCTCATTTTCCGCCCTTGTAATGGTTTCCAGCGTTTCTTGGGAGCCACCTCCCATGGACGTCATGATAAAGACCTTGGCTTTAAACACTTCCGCATAGGTTCGCGCCAAAGTCAGTGCCGCTTTGGCCACATCCGAACCGTTATACCCCACCAAAAATTTCATTGTTCTTACCCTTTCCCTATCAGGCGCTTCAACCATTTGATGAATACCAACGCGAGCGATGCCCACAGCCCGTAAGGGCGAAAAATTTTTCGCCCCTCCCAACGCGCCGACTCCCGATTTTCAATGCTTCTTACATCCAGCGTTTGCGTCGTTTATAAGACTTTACTTCCTTAAAGGATTTTCGGCCTCCGCCCTGTGTGACGCCCATGTAAAACTCCTTGACATCGGGATTATGCTGTAACTCTTTGGAGGCGCCCTCCAGCACGATTTTTCCCGATTCCATAATATACGCATAATCGGAAATATTGAGTGCAATCTTGGCGTTTTGCTCGACGACCAAAATCGTAGTATTCATCTTCTTGTTGATAATCCCGATATTTTCGAAAATCTCTTTAACCAACAGGGGCGCCAACCCAAGGGACGGCTCATCGAGCATAAGCATTTTCGGCGCCGCCATCAGCGCTCGGGCGATGGCGATCATTTGCTGCTCTCCTCCGGAACAATAGCCGGCAAGCCGATGGGTAATGTTCGATAGCCGCGGAAAATGCGTGTACATCAGCTCATGGTCGGCGCGAATTTTCTGCGCACCATCCCGACGGGTGATGGAGCCAGCGCGTATATTCTCATCCACCGAAAGGTGCTTGAACACCCTGCGCCCCTCCGGCACCATCACCGCACCCAGCCGAACGACCTGGGTTCCGAGCACATTGGTGATGTCTTCTTTCTCAAATTTAACATATCCTTCCCGAATATAGCCGTTCTCGGGCTTCAGCAGTCCGCTGATGGCCCGCAAGGTAGTTGTTTTTCCCGCGCCGTTGGTTCCGAGCAGGGCGACAATACTCCCTTCGGCAACATTCAGACTGACCCCGCGGAGCACCTGAATAATGTCGTTATAAACGACTTCGATGTTATTGACTTCCAGCAGGTTCTCAGTTTTTTTTTCCATAAGGCGGCTTTTCAATCAGTTTCAGCAGACAATGGATGACTCAGAACCCCACATTATCCCTCTCCGAACCGAAACCGAATTCACCTGGTTTCGGTTCGAAAGATGGCGGGGCGGCACCGATTCCATCTCTTCCCATTCAGTCCTTACGACTACTTGATTTTGCTTGTATACTCGGGAATAAAAGGAGCGCCGATGGATTTAAAGGCACCCCCTTTAACAGCATAAAGCTGAAGGGTATCCACACCGGCTTTATCGGTCGCGGAAAAGGTGACCGGCCCCACCGTGGTGCCCGGTGAAAACGCGTTGTCTCCATTCATTGCAAGCATTTCCTCATATAACGTTTCCTTGTTGATTTGCTTCCCTTTTGCCTTTGCCCGGCGAATCACTTCGGTAGCAACCTGGGCCACCATCATGCCGTTCGCATAGTTATGGGAGTTGGCCGCTTTTTCATCGCGGTTATATCTCTTTGCCAGCGCCAACTGGGCATCCGCGCCTGCACTCGGCTCATTGGTGATGATGTAAGAGGTCGTCCAGTAAAAATTCTCGGCGGCCGCACCGGCCAGCGCGATCAGATCGTTTCCGCCCGTGTAATGGCAGCCCAGAAAGGTGATTTTACCCGCTTCGCCGAAAGAACCGGCCACCAGGCCGAGACGGCTGGCATCCTGAAGCATGGTGGCAACCGGTGATTGAACAGTCTGGCTGATCACGTATTGAACGCCTTTGCTCATCAGTCGTTTCAACATGGCCGTGTTATCGAGATCCTTGCCGTGCTCCACCACCTCCACAATTTCCATTTTAAGGCCGGCGGCAACGGCTTTTTGAAGATCTTCCACCGGCCCTCGACCAAACGCCGATGGATGAATGAACATGGCGACTTTCGGCGTGTCTCCCTGATGATTTTTAACGACATATTCGGCCAGACCGATGGCCTGGGCGGAATAGGACGCTATCGGAAGAAAAATATAATTTGAGTCAATCAGGTTGCCGGCATGAAAAGACGCGGGAATGACCGGCATTTTTTCTTCCTCGAAATCCTTTTTCAGGGCCAGCGTGCTTCCCGTTGAGTAGTTGAGATAAAACACAATGCCCTGATCCATGAAATCTTCGAAATTTCTTTTGGTCACATCGTTATTGTACTGATCGTCCCGAATCGTGCACTGAATGGTGTCATCTCCAAGCACTTTTGTTTCGTTCACAAAATTGAAAAAATCCTCAACGCCCTTGGCATAGGGATTGCCGGCATCGGACGTCGGTCCGGTTATGGCAAGCGACAACGCCATTTTATACACGTTTCCGGCCAGCGCGGGTGTTGAAATCGCCATCAAAACAGCTGAAAAAACTAGTATCCGCAGAATCATGTTATGTCTTTTCATGTCTCCTCCTTGCAGTAAGTGTTGTTCAAGGTCGAATATCAACCGGCGGGATGCCGGACCGAAACAATGCATTCAGCGGCCGCGCTTAATAACGGAAAGGCCACAGTTTAACGTACGATCGGGCAATCCGCCACCAGTTGGCGATTCCCCGCGGTTCAAACATTAAAAACAAAACGATCACCAGCCCGAAACTGAGCGGTCGCAGGGCTGTCGCCAGGTTCATGCCGGAGGGCAAAAAGGTGGCCGACCATTCCGCCAGTTTTTCCACCTGTAAGTCCAGCAATTTGATGGCCGCAGGACCCCAAAACGAGCCGTGCAGCGTGCCCAGGCCACCCACGATGGCCATGGCCAGATACGTAATGGAGGCATGCAGGGTAAAGGATTCGATGCCGACTCCCCGATAAAGATAGGCGTTTAACGCACCGGCCACCCCCGCCAGAAAGCCCGCCAGTGAAAAGGCATACACCTTGGTAAACCCGGGATGCATTCCCATGGCGTCGGCCGCCCGGTCATTGTCCCGCACGGCAACCAGGCATCTGCCGTAGCGGGTTCGCAACAAATTTCGAACGGAAAAGCCCGCGATAATAATCACCACCAAAATGGCATAATACCAGAAAAGATAATGCTGACTGCGCGACACGGTGCCAGTGAACCAGGAAACCCTTCCCACGGAAATCGTCTGGCCCTGGTTGAAAAAATCCATAAAATTGATGGTCCACTGAAAAATCATTTGAAAGGAAAGGGTCGCGATGGCCAGATACAGATGCTTTAAGCGCAGGGCCGGCAAACCGACAATCGCACCGAACAAGGCCCCCACCAAACCCGAAATGAAAATCATCACCGGCCAGGCGTGCGTCAGCAGAACATGGGAATCTCCCAGAACCCTTGCAAAAGAGGCGATGGTGTATGCCCCGATGCCCACAAAGGCGGCATGGCCGATTGAAATCAAGCCGGCAAATCCGGTCACCAGGTTCAGCCCGATAATGGCAACCGTCGCCACCAGAATGTTGTCGATGACAAGCATGTATTTATTATCCACCTCAATCAGCATGGGCCAGACAAAGAGTGCGAGAATAAAAAGGCACATCACGGATTGGTCCAGGCGAGTGAAAAAAATCCGCTGCTCTTCCTTATAGGAAGTAAAATAATTACCGGTGGCCAACCAACGATTTGATGCCATCATTACACCCGCTCTATTTCATGAATTCCGAACAAGCCGTGAGGTTTAAACAGCAAAATGACCAGCAAAATGATGTAGGGCAAAACCTCACCGGTTCCGTTCAGCCCCAAGTTACCATCCAGATAGCCGCCGGCGAACTGTTGAATCAGCCCCATGATAATGCCGGCCACCACCGCGCCGAGAATCGAATCGAGTCCGCCAAGAATAACCACCGGAAACACAACGATCCCGAATGCATGAAGGGTCTCAAAATTAAGACCGGTAATATTTCCGATAATACTGCCGGCGGCCGCAGCGCTCAAGCCGGCCATGGCCCAGGCCAAGCCAAATACTCGGGGTACGGAAATGCCGATGGACATGGCGGCCAATTGATCGTCCGACACGGCCCGCATGGCGATTCCCAACGTGGATTTTTTAAAGAACCAGGAAAAAGCGCCAATCAGGATAAAGGTGATCATCACGCCCACCAGTTGTGTCCACGAGATGGAAACCCCTCCCCATTCAATCGACGTTCTGGGAAGAAACGCCGGAAAGGAGAAGTTCTCCGTTCCAAAGGGCGTTAGATAGACCAATCCATCCAAAATGGACATCAGCCCGATGGTCACCATGATCACGGAAATGATCGGCTCCCCGATCAAGCGTCTAAGGAAAATTCTTTCCACGCTCATGGCGAGAAAAAAGGTGATGATCATGCTAAGCCCAAAGGAGATGTAAATCGGCACCCGCGCCCATACCGTTAAGGCATAGGTAATAAAGGCCCCTGCGGCGATGATCTGTCCGTGCGCAATATTGAGCACCCGACTGGATTTGTATATCAGCACAAACCCGAGTCCCGAAAGGGCGTAAATGGAGCCGACCACGATCCCGCTGACCACCAATTGAAAAAAATAGCTCATCGGACCTCTTCCATCGTATAAAAGCGGATTATCGTTTCCACGGTGGCCGTTTGGCCGTCCTGGTACTGATACAGGGCTTCGACTTTTTTCTCGGTAATGGCGTCATCATAAAGCGCCTGATACAATTCATCAAACTTTTCACGAACGAATTTTCTGCGGATTTTTCCGGTTTTGGTCAACTCACCGTCATCCACGTCCAGAAGCTTGTACAAAATGGCGAATCGTCGAATTCGAAAATGCGGTTTTTCCGCATGGTGGTTGATCTTCCTAATCTGCTCATGCACCAGCTCGGCCACCTCCGGCTTAGCGGAAAGATCCATAAACGTGGTAAAAGAAATGCCCCGGTCCTCGGCCCATTTTCCCACAACAATGGGATCGATGTTGATCAGCGCGGCCACATACGCCATCTTGTCACCGAAAATCACCGCCTCCTTGATATAGGGGCTGAATTTGAGCCGGTTTTCAAGAAACATGGGGCTGAACATCTCGCCGGCCTGCGTATGCATCACATCCGATAACCGGTCGATGACCACCAAATGCCCGTTATCGTCAATGTATCCGGCGTCCCCGGAATGCAGCCAGCCGCCTTCGAGCACTTCTTCGGTCTTATCCGGCATATTATAATATCCGATCGTGACCGATTCGGATCGGGAAAGAATTTCGCCTTTTTCGGAAATTCGGCACTCCGTTCCGGGCAAGGGCTTTCCCACGGTATCGGGCCTAACATCGCCGTCCCGGTGCATATAGGCAATGCCCACAATTTCAGTTTGACCGTAAATCTGCTTCAGGTTCACCCCGATGGCCTGGTAAAAGGTAAACAACTCCGGCCCCAGTGCCGCTCCGCCTGTATAGGCTCTTCGCAACCGTAGCAATCCGATCTGGTTGACAAGCGGTCTGAAAATGATTTGCTTTCCGATCCAGGCCGAAAACCGAAGTTTAAGCGGCATGTTCCGGCCGGCCATGCGATATTGGGCCGCAGCCTCGCCGACTTTCATAAAATAATAATAGAGCATTCGGTTCAGCCAGTAAGACTCGTCGATTTTAAGCCAGATTCGGGAGCGAATGGTTTCATAGATTCTGGGCGCACCGAACATGAAATGCGGCCCAATTTCCTTGAGATCTTCCATAGCGGTCTCTACCGACTCCGGAAAATTGACGGCGATGCCGGTGGCCATGGCGACCCCGAAGGAATTCATCTGCTCCCCGATCCAGGCAAAGGGGAGAAATGACAGGTACTCATCGGTTTCCGCCAGGGGATCCACCGCGGTCAATTGAAGGCCCATGTTGATGTAATTGCGATGGGTCAGCATGGCGCCCTTGGGCAAACCGGTGGTTCCGGAAGTCAAACACAGATGGCACACGTCATCGGGTTTGCCGTCATTCACCAGGGCATCAAAGAGCTCAGGGGCTTCCCGGTGCGCATTTTCTCCAAGTTGGTAGAGATCCTGAATACTCATAAACCAATCGTCGGCCTGATACCCCCGCATTCCGCGCGGATCTTCATAAATCACTTTTTTAACGTTCGGAATTTTATCCCTTACCTCAACCACCTTATCGACCTGCTCCTGATCGTTACAAAAAACGATGCTCACGCCCAAATAGTCGAGAATCGAGCCGATTTCATGGGGCAAACTCGTCTGATAAATACCGGCGGAAATGCCGCCAACCGCCTGAGCGCCGATGGCCACATAAAGCACTTCCGGTATATTGTCACTGATGGTGGCGAGGCGGTCCCCTTTTTCAAAGCCGATCTTTCTCAGCCCCAGGCCTACTTTTCTGACAAAATCATAGTACTGATTCCAGGAATAGCAGTTCCAGACGCCGAAATCCTTTTCCCGCAAGGCGATCTTATCGCCGCTGGTGTTCACCCGCCATCGCAACAGTTGCGGAATACTGTACTGCTTTAACGCGTCCCTGTGTTCCATAAGCAACTTATTCTTCCCCGATATAAGCCTCAATTACCTTGGGATTGGAAGCGACCTCCTTCGGCTTGCCCGAACCGATCACTTCTCCGAAATCAAGGACGTAAATCTGATCGGAAATGTCCATAACAACCCCCAGGTCGTGCTCCACCAGTACGATCGTGATGTCCCATTCTTTTTTCAGATCGAGAATAAAGCGAACGATATCTTCTTTTTCCTCGATATTCATGCCGGCCATGGGTTCATCGAGCAGCAGCAGGTTGGGCGCCAGCGTCAGCGCGCGCGCCACCTCCACCCTTTTCTGAACGCCGTAGCTGAGATTGCCCACCATTTTTTTCCGGTAAAGTTCGAGTTCCATAAAATCAATCACTTTTTCTACATAGGCACGATTTTCAGCTTCCAGCCGCGACGCCTTGCCGAAATACAGGATGGCTTGAACAAGGTTATAATGCAGGTTCTGATGGCGGGCCAGCATGAGATTGTCGAGTACCGACAGCCCGCTAAAGAGTTCCAGGTTCTGAAAGGCCCGCGCAATCCCCATGTTTGATATCTGGTGCGGAGAGGCATGGGTCAGCCGTCGGTTGCCGTATTGAATCTCGCCTTTGGTAGGGTGATAAAAACCGGACACGCAATTTAAGAGACTGGTTTTTCCCGCCCCGTTCGGCCCGATAATGGAAGTGATCAGCCCCGGTTCAATCGTCAAATTCACATTGGACAGCGCGTGCAATCCGCCGAATATCAATGTAACGCCTGAAACAATGAGTTGCGTCATGGATGTCTCAATACTCGCCCGGTTATTTTGTTGACTCGCCAACGGCTTTACCGACGGTCTATCAACCGTGATGCAGCCCACAAAATATTGACAACGTGTTCAGGTATCATTTACCGCCCGAATCCGGCGAACGCACCCTATCACGTCAGTTTCAAAAGGAATGACCGGCGATTCACTTGCTTTACTTTTCAAAATGCCGGTTTATGAAGAATGTAATTGCAGCATACCGCAACGACATGGAATGTCAAGTTTATTAAATAGCAGTATAATAGTGGGAATTAACCACTATTTATCAAAAGACATCAAATGCGACCGCAGATTCATGCGTTTATTTTTTATTCCCAGTTTACTGCGAATGTTATACCGGTGAAACAGCACCGTATTCTTGGACACCAACAGCAATTCGGCTATTTCCTTATTGGTCTTGCCCACCTTGACAAGATCCGCCACGCGCAGCTCCATGGGGGTTAACGTCACTATTGCGCTGGTAAGTTTATTGATAAACGGAGAAATAATATGGTTTAAATTCGTCTCTAAAATACGCACCAATGTTTTCTGACGCGTATCCAGCCGCCCGCTGATTACTTTTTGTAGATAAGGGCTTACCAACTCCCGAACATTTCTCGTAACGATTTCGCCCAACTCTTTTTTATCCGCTTCTCGTTGTTTCAGCAGCACCCGAAGCGCGGTATTCACCTCTTCGAGGTGATGGGATTGGGCTTGTAGTTCCTTTTCATGCTTGCGCAGCGTTTTTTCCGCCCGTTTGCGTTCATCCACTTCCCGAGCCAGGTTTAAGTTCGCCCTGGCCAGTTCCGCTGTCCGCTCCGCCACCAGTTCTTCCAGATGATCATGATAGGTTTGAAGCGCCTGCTCGGCCTGCTTTCTGGCGCTGATATCTCGAAGCGTGACGATATTCCCCACCGGCCGGCCATCATGGCCTAAATACAGCGTGGAACTAAGCTGCACATCCAGTATCCGCCCGTCCTTGGTCAGCCGGCGCGTCTCAAACAGGTTGATCTTTTTTCCGCTTAGCATTTGCTCGATAGCCGCCTTGGTTTCGGGCCAGTTCTCCGGGGGAACAAAATCGATCTGCTTGCCCAACAGTTCATCCCGCGACAACCCGAAGGTTTGTTCAAACGCTGGATTCACATAGGTAGCGACCCCTTTCATGTCGTATACCACAATGGGATCAGGGGAAAATTCAAGCAAGATACGATAACGGTTCTCGCTGTCTCTCAAAACCGACTCGGCCCGCTTGCGTTCGGTCAACTCCCGTTTCACATCCGCATAGAGCTGCGCCTTTTCAATGGCGATCAGCGCCAGCGCAGCAAATTGCTCTAAAACGGCGATATCTTCCGGGCCGAACCGTTTTCTCACGCCCACATGCGCCAATCCGATAACGCCCAAAAAACGACGATCCGATTTTAATGGAATGCCCACAACGGAGCGCAACTCGTCCAAGCCGCTATCCGAAAGCCGCCCGGGCCACGCCTGATAATCATCCACCAACACGGGCGCCTGCGTTTTCCAAACGTGCCCCCCGAGCCCCTCTTCGATACGGACCCGCCGTCCCAACTGGCTCTTGAAAAAACCCTTTCCCACCCGCATCTGCATCTGATGCAACGCAGGCTCCAGCAAGTATATATATCCATGGGCCGTTCCAGTCAGGGAAGCCGCCCGCTCCAGTATATTTTCAAGCAGCTCTTCTTTGTCGAGCTTTTCGATTAACGCCAGAGACGTTTGGTGCAAGGCCTTTAAATAATCGTTTTGGCGATGGAAGGCGGCTTCAGCCGCTTTCAGACGGTTGGACTCCCGGCGCAAGGCTTCATGTTGCGATAACAACTCAGCGTAAGAAGGGGAACTCTCCATAAATAGCGCCCGGGCCGAATTTAGACCCTGTATCAGAAAGATAAACGCAAAAACGTGCATAATTGAAGAAGGTCGTTGGCCACCAAACAGCCCGACCACCCAACATCCGGCTTTGCCGGCTTATGCCCTTCACCAGAAACATGCACGCTTTTGCGTGTATATTCGCCGACGGTGAAAGATGGCTTTTATGCATCCCAGCATCCCAGCATTCCAGCATCCGGCTTTGCCGGATTAGGCTTGAACGCACGAGATTTATTATTATTAAAAGCATATTCCAAAGCAAATTATGCGTCAATATCATACCTTATACGATCCTTGAAAAGCCGTGCCAGTCGGGCGTATCTTTCTTTCAGGCCATCACCACCTCTCGAGGATCCCGGCAATCCTACCCGTAAACGTGAACGTAAACGTGCTCGTGCATGTGCGCATGCACGAGCGTGGTCTTAATGGCCGGACCACAAAAATCAATTGACGCACACCAACAAAAAAAGATAGCTTTATTCCAATCGGTTAGAAAAAGGAGGGCTCCCTAATGAAAACCCCGCAGGCCTTATCCGCTTTTTTCAGGGACACCGAGCTACAATATCTTCTCTATGACGGAGACGGCCCCGCCATCGTGTTGGTTCATGCCACCGGTTTTAACCCCTGGCAGTGGCATCCCATCGCCCGTGAACTTTCCGAATCATATCGCATCATCGCGCCTTTTTTTTGTGATCATCGCAGCACCGACCCCAACAAAGGTGGCCTTCGATGGCCGGTGCTGGCCAATGATCTGGTAAGTCTGTGCCGCCAGCTGGAGATCGAAAACCCTTTTATGGTCGGCCATTCCATGGGGGGCAGCGTGTGCGTCTTAGCCCATGAGATTCTTCCGGATATGGCGCAGAAAATGATTTTGATCGAGCCGATTCTCTTGTCGGACGATTACTATAAAGGGGAAGTCACCCTGGACCGGCTTCCTTTGGCCGAAAAGGCGATGAAACGACGAAATAAATGGAAAAACCATGAAGAAGTGGAGACATATTTAAGATCCAAGTCTCTTTTTTCCGATTGGGATGATGAGATGCTGAAAATTTATTTGGATTACGGAATATCTGAAGCGACCAATGGCGAGCTTGAATTGACGTGCTCTCCGTTTGGCGAGGCCGCCCTATTCATGGGAAGCTTCGCCCGTGACCCCGAGCCGGTGCTGCCACACATCAACTGCCCGGTCCTGGTCGTGGAGGGCGGAAAAAGCGATAGCCGCGCGCGGCTTAATTTACCCAAAGTCGTCAAGCTTCTTCCCAAGGGGGAACATCGAATCATTGCCGATGCCGGTCATTTGATTCCGATGGAAAAGCCCAAGTTGATTCTTGAAATGATTCAATCGTATTTTTTATAAAGAGCCGATTAAGCGCCACTACCTGCCGTGCGCCTTTCTTCAACCTGTTGCAAAATGGATGATATGACTAAAATGAAAAGAAACAAAACGCTGTTGGAAATCAAAAAGCACACCGCCAACGGCTATAAGCCCGTTATCGATTTTGAGGCGTGGCGGGTCGCCGTATTAAATTACAGTGATGATCTGCGACCTGAAGCCCTTCAAACCATGCAACGTCATAATGAAACCGATGAGGTATTTGTATTGCTCAAGGGCCGATGCCTTCTTTTTGTCGGCGATGGGCAGGAATCGGTAACGGCAATATATGCTGAAAATATGCATCCCCATCATGTGTACAACGTGAAAAAAGGGGTTTGGCACACCCATACGCTGAGCAAGGACGCGATGGTGCTGGTTGTTGAAAACAGGGATACGACTGTCGATAATTCGCCTTTTTGCCCATTAACGGATCATCAGCGGCAAATCATCGCCGAATTGGCGCAAACAGAAAGATTTTAGCCAACCAGTCTTTCTCTTTATTTCATACGGGAGGGGCAAACCGCTACACAGGACTCCAAAAGGGTATAAATAATGGCGGGTTTGGCGCTGCCGTAAATTCCGTCGATCTCAATTATTGTTTTATCCTTCAAGATGCTAATCCCGGTAAATGAAGTGACGCGCAACACAATGTGTTAAACATGCCGGTTGTTTTATAAACGCCGATCCAAGGCTTTCGCGTCCATACGATGATTGTTAGCGTTATATTTTCTAATGCGCAACATATCCGCCATCTACCGCCAATGCATGTCCTGTTATGAAAGAAGCCGCGTCTGAGCACAACCACACAACAGCTTCGCCGACCTCTTCGGGCGTTCCCAAGCGACCCAACGGATGCAGCGCTGTCATTTTTTTCTTGAGTGCGGAATCCTCGGAAGGTTGAAATCCAAGCATTGGCGTTTCGATATAGCCAGGACACACCGAATTGACACGGATTCCCGACCGCGCATATTCTATGGCGGCAGCCTTGGTCAGGCCGATAATTCCGTGCTTGCTGGCAACATAGGCCGGCGCGGTCTTCAAACCAACCAGACCGGCTATGGAGGATGTGTTAACAATAGCGCCACCACCTTGTTGGAGCATCCGCTGAATCTCGTATTTCATGCACAGCCAAACGCCTTTTAGGTGAATGTTCGTCACGCGGTCCCAGTTCTCTTCCGTACAGTCAACGGTAGTGGCCATATCGCCCAATATGCCGGCATTGTTAAAGGCACAATCCAACCGGCCGTAATGCGCGATGGCGTTGTTCACCATCTGCTCAACCTCGGCGGGTTTGGATACATCTGTTTTTACGAAGACGGCCTGACCGCCGGCTTTCTCGATCAGGTGCACCGTGTTCTTGCCCCCCTCAACATTCATATCCGCAACAACAACCCGCGCACCCTCTCTGGCCAAGGCCGATGCAGCGGCCCTGCCGATTCCCGAACTGCCACCTGTTACCAAAGCAACTTTGCCCGCCATGATTCCAGTCATGTTTCCGCACCTCTCATGTCCTTGATTCATCGCTGCCAGTTCTTTTTCCATGGCAGCGTACCTGTTAACATCGGCTACTCGATAAGATATCCGATACGGTTAATCCGGTCAAAATTTTTTATCACCGAGCAGTTCGATACGCGGCCCCGAAGATAGATGAGAAACATACACGCAAAAACGGGCATACCTGGAGAAGGTCGTTTGCGGCTAAGCAGTCCGGCCGCCCGGCTTCTTGTTTTACCGGATTAGGCCCTTTACCAGGAACATGCACGCTTTTGCGTGTATATTCGCCGAAGGTGAAAGATGGCTTTTATGCATCTCAGCATCCCAGCATTCCAGCATTCCAGCATTCCAGCATTCCAGCATTCCAGCATCCGGCTTTGCCGGATTAGGGTTTGCATTTTCTCGAAACATATTATAAAAGAGCCACGGAATCCGATATCGGATCTTTATTTTTTCACACAACCTGTTTTGAATAATCAAAAGTGGTTGCCCGGCAGATCAATTGGCCGGGCTTTTTTTTGTTGCAACAGCAAGGCTCTTACTTTGTGTCTAGGGGGTGACACCCCTACCGGGACGAGTCGACTGTTGATCGACATCAGGGGCAAACCCCGCAAGGGGAATGCAGGCACCGTGGATTCGTCAAAACGCAAGTAGGAGCTTCAACCATGACCAACGAATTTTCCCTTCTAGATCTGCACCCCATGCTGGTGCAAACCGTAACTGAATTAGGCTATACCGCACCGACGCCCATTCAAGCCGCCATTATTCCGGCCATGCTGACCGGCCGGGATGTCATCGGTCAGGCCCAAACCGGCACCGGAAAAACAGCCGCCTTTTCGCTCCCCATACTACAAACCCTGGAAACCAAGAGGGATCATGTGCAAAGCCTCATAGTGGCCCCTACCAGGGAACTGGCCCTGCAGGTGGCCGGCGCCATGCATCAATACGGTCGTTTGATCGGCGTTCGCGTGCTGGCTGTGTACGGCGGTCAACCCTATGTTCCTCAGATTCGGCAACTCGAAAAAGGGGTGGATATCGTCGTGGGGACGCCGGGGCGCCTGCTGGATTTGATACAGAAGGGGGCACTGAATATCAGCCGCGTGTCGAGCGTTGTTTTGGATGAAGCCGATGAAATGCTCAGCATGGGCTTTATCGGGGATATTGAAGCCATTCTTGAAAAAACGCCTCCCGATCGCCAAACAGCTCTTTTTTCCGCGACCTTGCCGGCTAAAATTCGACAATTGGCCGAACGCTACATGCACAATCCCCAGTCGGTTACCATCGGGCAAAAAAAACTGACGGTCGCATCGGTTGAGCAACGCTATTATCTGGTCAATGAAACGGAACGGCTCGCGGCCCTGACCCGGCTGATCGAAGCCGAACCCATCTCCAGCGCGCTTATCTTCGTTCAGACCCGCCTTGGCACGGGGGAACTGGTCAATGCGCTTTCGGTTCGGGGCGTTCCGGCCGAGGCTTTAAATGGCGATTTGAGCCAGGATGCCCGGGAAAGGGTGCTGCAGCGGTTTCGGAACAACCAGATAAAAGTGCTGGTGGCGACGGATGTGGCGGCACGGGGACTCGATATCGACGATATTTCCCATGTGTTAAATTATGATTTACCCCGTGATCCGGAAATCTATGTACATCGTGTGGGCCGCACCGCGCGGGCCGGAAAACCCGGCATTGCCATTTCGTTGCTGACCCCTCAGGAACGGTGGCGTTTAGGTAGAATTGAGGGGTATTCAAAGCAAAAATTGAAGCCGTGTAGCCTGCCGACTGTTGAAGACATTCAGGCCCAGCGGGATGCCCGGTTGCTGGAACAGGTAAGGGTTTGGCTGCGGCGCGGGCGGTGCACCCGCGAGCGGGAAATCGTCGCCACCCTGATAGAAGAGGGGCATGACCCCATTCAGATTGCCGCGATTGCGCTGAAACTGGCCCGCGAAGACGACAAGAAACGCCCCATCGCGCCGGTGAGCGAGATTCAGGAATGGCAACCGGCGATACCCCGGCGTGCCGAGAAACGGGAAAACAGGAAAAACAGCCCTGCCCCGACCGCCCTTTCGCACGAAAAAGGAATGGTGCGCCTGACGCTCAGTTCGGGTAAATCAGACGGCACGCGGGTGAACCACATCGTGGGCGCCCTGACCCACTATGCCGATATACCGGGCGGTTCCATCGGAAAAATCAGCATTCAAAACAAACATACCTTTGTCGATGTGCCGGAAAAATTCGTGGAAAAGGTGTTGTCCAGGGCCGGCGCTTATCGGATTGGCCGGCAATCCGTTGCGGTGGCGCTTGCCCAATAGATCGCACGGATGCCATAATACCCTTGACTTTGGCATTAACAGCCCGTATTATCCAGGTAATTATTTAGTGTTCCTGGTTGTAACTAAAAATCACGTAAGCCCCGGAATAATCCGGGGCTTTTTTTATTGGAACACAGAAAGAAGGTATTTGTTGAATTTCGAGTCTTTTAATTTTCATCCCCATGTTGCGGCAGGCGTCGTAGCGGCAGGATATGTAACCCCGACCCCTATTCAGGTTCGGGCAATTCCGGAAGTCCTCAGGAATCACGATGTGATGGGACTGGCCCAAACCGGCACCGGTAAAACGGCTGCCTTTGTCCTGCCGATACTCAACCGGTTGTTGGGGGGAAAAAATTGCGTTCGCGCGCTGATCATGGCCCCTACCCGAGAGTTGGCCGAACAGATTCATCAGGCGATCGAAACCCTGGGGAGCAAGACCCGCCTGAAAAGCGCCACGGTTTACGGTGGCGTTGGAATTAATCCGCAGATTCAAAAACTAAAGCGAGCCGATATTGTTGTGGCCTGTCCCGGCCGGCTTCTGGATCATATCAATCGCCGTACCGTCGATCTTTCCCAAGTGGAAGTGCTGGTGATTGATGAAGCGGACCAGTTGTTCGATATGGGGTTTCTCCCGGATATTCGGCGCATTTTGACGCATCTTCCCAAACAGCGCCAGACGATGCTTTTCTCGGCGACAATGCCCACGGAAATTCGCCGCTTGGCAGGGGATATTCTGCAAAACCCGACCACGGTCCAGGTGGGAACCACAGCCCCTGCCGATACGGTTCGTCATGCGCTCTATCCAGTCGCCGAGCATTTGAAAACGGCGCTGCTGTTAAAGCTGTTGGGAAATACCACCGCTGATTCGGTGCTTGTTTTTACCCGGACCAAACACCGCGCCAAAACCTTGGGCCAAAAGCTGGCTGTCGCCGGATACCGCTCGACGTCTTTGCAGGGCAATCTTTCCCAAGGACGCCGCCAGGCCGCTCTCGATGGCTTTCGCGATGGAACCTTTCAGATTCTGGTCGCCACCGATATCGCCGCCAGGGGCATTGACGTCACGCAGGTGTCTCACGTCATCAACTACGATATCCCTTCCACCCCCGAAGCTTATATTCACCGCATCGGGCGGACCGGTCGAGCCACGCGCAACGGTGAGGCCTTCACCCTGATTACCGGAGAGGACAAGGATATGGTCCGCGCCATCAATCAGACCGTTGGCACGCCTATCGAACGGCGCACCCTGGCGGATTTCGATTATCATGCAGCGCCGGCAACTTCGCAAAAAAGCGGCCCCCGATCCGATCGAGGGTATCAACCGCAAAGGAACAAACCCGCCTATGAGCCAAAAGGGCGGTCGAGAAAAGGCGCGTTTGCCTGGATGTCCGGCCGGGAGACGAAGCCAACCGGCCGGCGAAGCCTGCAATCCGCCTAATATAACTGTAAAAAAGGCATTTCTTTTCATGCGAAGGGATGCTCTTTTGTTTCTTTTTGACATCGCATCCCCAACGATTCTTTTTTTAGTTGCCATATTAACGAAATATTGCCAAATATTATTGATTTTATTAAAATAATTACTTGACATAACCCAACTGATGACTATGTTACGGGTTAATCTGTGTATGGTTTGTATTAATTTTCAGACCGGTTTCTCCCCAAGGGAACTTCCATTTTAAGTAGTGGCATCCTGAAGTCTGGAACTAAGAGAATTTTATGAAAGGAGGAAGTCACTATGGCCAATGGAACTGTAAAGTGGTTCAGCGACCAAAAAGGGTTTGGATTTATTGAGCAGGGAAACGGACCGGACTTGTTTGTTCATCATTCAGCAATCAATGCCACCGGTTTTAAGTCCCTCAGTGAGGGCGATCAAGTTTCCTTTGACATTGCGCAAGGGCAAAAAGGCCCTTGTGCTGAAAATGTTACTGTAATTTAATTTTTTGTTATCATTTGAAAAAAGGGCATAGCTTCTCATATTTTGAAGCGTGCCCTTTCGATTCGTTTGATTTTTTGCACCCCGATGCCCTGCTGCGCCCTACCCTTCGTACCTTTATCTTAAAATATGCACGCAAAAGCGTTCATGGTTGGAGAAGGTTGTCGGCGGTCAAGTCGCCCGGTTGCCGGCTTAGGACACACATAAGGTCATCCCGCGATTCTTTTCTTTATTTATAAAATGGTAACAAAGGAGGAGGGCAAAATTGGCAAGACCAAATTTTCAATTCGAAAAACGTCAGAAAGAATTGGCAAGGAAAAACAAGAAAGAGCAAAAAAAGCAATCCAGACAGGATAAAAAACCGATAACGCCCGAAGAGAAGCCAACGCATCTTCGGGATGAAGAAGAATCCGCAGTCTAACGCGTATGCCGACATTAAGGAGAGCAAATATGCGCCAAAAATATTTTATTTCTCGAGAAAGCGTCAAAAACAAACTCAACATCAAAGAATATGCCGTTATTCTAAGAGTTCTAAATCATGCAGCATCTTCGACACCGGGCAAGGAAGCCTTTTCCTTTCTCGGCGAAGAAACCTATGATAGCTCGGCCATAGAAGGCTCCATTCACTGCGGGATAGAAGCACTGGTCGCGACCCTGCGAACCCGCAACCTTTTTCCCATCGGGCCCCATGCGACGAAAATTGCCGAATCGGTCATGAGGCTGTATGAATCCGATGAAAACCGTTCTGCCGAGTTATTCTTTGATGATGTGGATCTATTTGAAGAAAAAATTGATTCCGGCGAACAGACAAAGCAAAAGGCACGAAAGATTATAAGCAACGACCTCCAAGTATGATCTAATCGCCGGTTTTTTTGGCGGCTCACGAGCGATCGTGAGATTAGACGCCATTGCATTGAATTGTAATAGAATTGTCAATGCGACGAATATTCTTGAAGTCCGCTCGAATTCCTCTATGATCAACACAAAATCCCGCGCTGAGAAAGTATTCTCCCCTGTATTCTACATCCTTACGAAGATGATCTTGAAGCACTTAGCGTTTTTTTAAAACCATAAACAAAAAAGCGAATTTCAAAACGCCCCGTTACGGCCGATCCTTTCGTTGGATTAAAATTTTTATCCTCAAAATACAGTTTGTATTGCGCAGATGAAATTTGAATCCACTTAACCTTGACCGAACTGAAATGGCTTGAAATTAGCCCACAGGAGGTTTCTATGACGACGCTAACCCCCGTGCATTCGCTCGGAACCCATGCCAGGATTTTACTTTCCGGCGTTTTCGGCCCTTATGCACAAAACGATGAATACGGCAGCCGAACGATCAATCCCATGGAGCTTTACCAGAACCAGGTGACCCGGGTGCAAGGTGGTTTTTCGCTGCGCATGTTTCACCGCAGTTTCGGCTTGATGATGATACAATCGAATCTCAATGCGCCCTGCACGCTGCTTGATTTTCCCTCTCTCGACCGGTTTGTCCAGGAAATCCGGGACAATCAATATGACATTGTGGGCATCAGCGCGATCATTCCGAACGTGGGAAAAGTGAAAAAAATGTGTGAACTGGTTCGAGAACACTTACCAGGAGCAACCATCGTTATCGGCGGTCATATCGCCAATAAAGAAGAACTTTCGGAAATTATCGATGCGGATCACATTGTTAAGGGCGAGGGCGTTCGATGGTTTCAAAAATTTCTCGGGCAAAATGAAACCGAACCGATTCGCCATCCCCTGGCCTATTCGGCCCACGGAACGCGGACCCTGGGGCTTCCCCTGCACCGGGAGCATCAACAGGGGAATACGGCTGCCATGTTGATTCCATCCGTCGGATGTCCAGTGGGCTGCAATTTTTGCTCCACCTCCGCCCTGTTCGGCGGCAAGGGAAACTTTGTCAACTTTTATGAAACCGGAGACGCGCTTTTTGCGGTCATGTGTGACCTTGAAGCAAAACTGAAGGTGACATCGTTTTTTGTCATGGACGAAAATTTTCTTTTGCATCGAAGCCGGGCTCTTAGGTTGATGGAATTAATGGCATCCAACCAAAAGAGCTGGTCCCTGTATGTTTTCAGTTCAGCCCGGGTCTTGCAATCCTATACCATTGATCAACTCGTGGGGCTTGGAATTTCCTGGGTCTGGATGGGCCTGGAGGGCCAAAGCAGTCAGTATCGGAAGCTTCGGGGCGTTGACACCTATGAACTGGTTCAGCATCTGAAATCTCACGGAATTCGCGTTCTAGGATCTTCCATCATCGGCCTGGAGGAGCACACCCCCGAAAATATCGACCAGGTGATTGAGGACGCCATTCGGCATGATTCCGACTTTCACCAGTTCATGCTTTATACGCCGATTCCGGGAACCCCTCTTTATGATCAGCACCGGAAAAACGGGTCACTCCTTTCCGAAGCAGCCTTTCCCCTGGCGGACACCCATGGGCAATACCGTTTCAATTTTCACCATCCCCACATTCATCAAAACCGGGAAGAGGGATTTCTCTTAAAGGCTTTTCAACGGGATTTCGAGGTCAACGGCCCAAGCCTGGCCCGGTTGATACGCACCCTTTTGACGGGATGGCAACGGTACAAAAATCATTCAGATTCGCGTATCCGGAATCGCTTTGCCCGCGAAGCCTTTCCCCTTCGAAGCGTCTATGCAGGTGCCGTATGGGCCATGAAAACCCATTACCGAAATAATCGGCGACTTTCAGAAAAACTGACTCGCCTTTTGCGTGATATCTATCATGAGTTCGGATGGGGACCGAAAATGATGGCCCCGCTGATCGGCCGATACCTTTATATCACGCTGAAAAGAGAAGAAAAACGGTTGGCAAAGGGATGGACCTATGAACCCGAAACCTTCTGTGAAAAAAATCCCGCCGCTATTGCCCTTGAAAATTCAGCGCGAAACACCGCGCGCCGGAGAACCGGGAATGTTATTGGCTTTAAAATCGATATGACGGTGCGGAATATCGCTGAAACCGCGAAGGCAGCGCCCGTAGTGCCGAGCAGTTTTTAACCCTCGCTATCAGCTAAGATGGGCGCGAACCCTTTGGTTAACTTCCGAACAATTCGGGTGGTGGTTCAAGCAGGCCCTTGATCCAACGATCGGGAATGGAGGCCATACCATTGGCCGCGCCCATCAGCGCGCCTAAAATCGCGCCCCGACCCGCATTATCACCCCCCAGGTTGGTGTTGGCGATCAGACATCTTTCCGTATCTTCATGATATTTCATGGCCAGATAGGCGATCGCCGGCACGGCTTGCTCCACGGTATCGGCTGATCCGATATAATCGCCGATAACTGTTTCATCGGGTTTGTATCGCCAATCCATAAGATTCGGATTCAACAGTTGATTTTCCTGCCCCAGAATCATTCGGCGCATCAGCTTCTGTAAGGGCTCGCCGTTAAGGACCGATATTAGCACATCCAGTAAAAACGAAGCAGCCACCTCTATCGTCGGCCCCAGGTGGGTCAAATTCAGATGGGTCAGCGCCGCTTCCCGTGCCATGTCCGGATGTTCAGCATAAAAAAGCACGATAGGAATCATGCCGATGATACCGCTGATATTCTTTTGCGGTGACCCGCAAAACCGCGGCCGTTTACCCATCGCATAACTGCGGAAAAACTGTTGGTGATGTTCTTCAATGTAGGTGTCGCGATGGTTTCCGGGCGTACGCATAAAATCAATATAGGATTTCAGGTAATCATCCGGATTGTAGCCCCTGTGATGAATAAGGCTGTTGATTAACAAGGTGCAAAGTTTCAGATTCAGCGTATTTTCACCGGCCGACAGAAACTGGTGATAATGAATACCGATTTCTCCCCAATACTGCGCCTGTTCATGAAGAATCTCACCCTTTTCATTAAGCGGCGTATATTTTGAACGATACAACCTACTGCCGGGATGGGGATTTTTGGGTCGCAGATAATCCGTGACAAGCCCGTAATCGCGAACAAGGGTCTCCCGATCGGCGTACCCATGGACCGGCATGGCAAGCGCATCCCCGACGAACATTCCCAGGATCGCGCTCGATCGCCTGTCATTCAGACTGATGTGAGAGCCGGTGTTTCCCATGCCTGCCATCCTAAGAAAAAAATTATCATTCTGCAATCGCAGTTTGCCATAACATATCGACCATGAAATTAAAAGATATTTCAGCGGCAAAAAGAAAAGCTGCGGGCGATACCGAAAGGCAAGATGATCCTATGGCACGGTACACAATTGTATGGGGACGAAAATCAAGGCAGTATGCGCGGGCACGATGATCGTTTCCTCCGAGGGTATCGACACCCTTGCCCGCGCCATCATGAATGAATTAACCTTTGGCCAATAGAAGTTATAACTCAAAGGCGCGCTCGCCGTGAAGCGAACTGTCAAGCCCTTCAATTTCTTCTTCTTGTCCGACTCTCAACCCGCCAGTTACAAGCCGCGTAATCCCTACGATGATCAGGGTGCCAACAGCAGTGAAGGCGGCCGTGGCGACAATGGACACAGCTTGAATCAGCAACTGTTTCGGGTTGCCATAGAGCAATCCGGCACCCACTTTATTGACCGCCGGATTGGCAAAAATGCCGGTGGCAAGTGCTCCCCACAACCCACACATGCCGTGAACCCCAAAGGCATCCAGCGAATCATCATAACCCATCTTTCTCTTTACCACCGCTACACAATAAAATCCCAGAACACCGGCCACCAGTCCGATCACGATGGATGCGGCCAAATCGACAAACCCGGCGGCAGGCGTGATTGCCACCAGGCCGGCGACCACACCGGAGGCCAATCCCAGCAGGGTTGGCTTTTTGTTGATATGCCATTCCAGAAACATCCAGGAAAGTGCGCCCATCGCAGCAGAAGTGTTGGTCACCAGAAACGCCGACCCCGCCAGCCCATCGGCAGCCAACTGACTGCCGGCATTAAAACCGAACCAGCCGAACCACAACAGAGCGGAGCCCAGCGCGGTAAAGGCGATGCTGGATGGAAACATGGCTTCTTTGCCGTAACCGATACGTTTTCCGAGCACAAGGGAAAGCACCAGACCGGCCACACCGGCATTGATATGCACCACATTGCCGCCGGCGAAATCAAGCGCACCCAATGTGCTCAACCACCCCCCGCCCCAAACCCAATGCGCGATCGGGCAGTAAATAAAGGTGATCCAAAGCACCGTAAAAACCAGCCAGGATGAAAATTTCATTCGGTCCACAACGGAGCCCAGGACAAGCGCAGCGGTAATGCCCGCAAAGGTCATCTGAAAGACAACGAAAACATAAGTCGGTATGCTGCCGCTGATGCTGTTCACGGTAATGCCGTTTAGAAAGAGAAAATTCAACGAGCCGAAAAGACCGAATTTGTCAGCGCCAAAAGAGAGGGAATAGCCCCAAATCACCCAGATAACACTGGCGAGACAGTAAGCCGCATAGGTCATGGCAAAGGTATTTAACAGATTCTTATACCGGGACATGCCGCCGTAAAAGAGTGCGAGCCCCGCCGGCGTCATCATCATAACCAATGCGGTCGAGACAATCATCCAGGCCGTATCGCCTGAGTTCAAGACCCCTTCTGCAAATGCGATGGTTGGAAAAATAGTGATCGCGATGAGCGTCGCCCCAAAAACCCTCTTCATGGTATTACCTCCCTTTAGTATCTCGTCCAGATGATGACCCCGTTTCCGCCCTGTTGCTTCGATTAACAGCAATGGGTATGCCAATGGCGGTTGCGAAATCGTATCTGGCTATTATTTCAATCGATAATGCTCACAACAAAAAAACTGACGATAGCACCTCAAAGACAAAAATGTAATTTTATAATTAAAAGACAACAATTATGTAAAAATTACACGCGGACAAACCCCCAACCACCTCAATTTTGATCTTCGGGAAACCATTCGTTTCATCTTCGGCACCACGGTAAATCTCCATGTGCCCGCGCTGAGGTCCTGGCGCGGCCTTTCTCGTGAAGGTCGTTTCGAGCCACTGCACGCCAGCCGGAAAACACTGGTCTGAATTCATTATCCTTTTTGACATAAATGTAATTTTATTTTAACTACTCAGGAACACAGAATTCAGAATGAAGCAGCACTACGCACCGATATCTTCATGCAACGGTATTAATCCGGCGCCCTTCAGTTGTGTTTATCCTGAATTCCGAATACTGAGTAGTTACTTATTTTTTTACCGTCGGGGTGAGTCCGGCCATGAACGCCCTGAAGCGAATGATTCAAAAAGTGTCGCACAGCAAAGCTTCGGTTCTCCTTTATTAAAGTGAACTGCGCTGCGCTGCCCCCTACGTCAATCCGGACTTTGAAAAATTGGTGCCGGCAGAAAAGCAAAAAAAAGAGGGTTGACACCGTATGCGCTATTTGTTAGTAGATGCATCTCAATCAACGGGGCTGTAGCTCAGCTGGGAGAGCGCATGACTGGCAGTCATGAGGCCAGGGGTTCGAGCCCCCTCAGCTCCACCATGAATGGAATAAGTTACAAAACACGCACTACCCGGGATACCCCAAAATGTGACAGTTTTGTGACATGTAATTTTAAAAAGGCCGCTTCCTTACACGGGAGTGGCCTTTTTTATTTTTCCACATGCACATGCCCCATGGGGCCACATTTCGCATGGGGGCATGGTGGATACAATGAGATACAGCATCCGCGCGGCAGGTGCATTCTCATAGACGATGAGAAGCTATCTTATCTGGCGGGATTTGATGATTTCGATAGGTGTCAGTCTGCCCATCTTTTCTTCGAACGACCTTCAGCCTTATTCGTTATCCGTTGCGCTTTGCTCTCGCGAAGGTTGGCTTTCCATGTTCTGTACCCCCGGCCACGCCCGGATGATTGCCTGTACAAGGGTGGCCAGTGGGATGGCAAAAAAAACGCCCCAGAAACCCCACATGCCGCCAAACACCAACACGGCGCTGATGATAGCCACGGGATGGAGTTTATTGACTTCGGAAAAAAGGATGGGAACCAGCACATTGCCGTCCAGTTGCTGTAAGACGATATACGCCAGTGTAAGCCACATGAGTTCCGGCGTAAAACTGAATTTCAGATAGCCGACCAGAACCACCGGAACGGTCATGACAATGGCGCCGACCACGGGTATGAAAACCGACATACCGACAAGGGTAGCCAGCAGTATGGAATAATTCAACCCGAACAGGTACAGCATGATGTAGGCGGCAACCCCGACAATCACCATTTCAAGTGTTTTTCCCCGTATGTAGTTGGCCATCTGTAAATCGACATCCCGACCGATTCGATCCACAAGGGTTCGCTCCGCCGGCAGAAATTGATGAACCCATGCCGCAATTTTATCCTTGTCCTTCATAAAGAAAAAAATCAGTACCGGAACTAAAAAAATGTAAACGACGGCCCCGATGAAATTCACCAGCCCGGATAGGGAGCGCAGTGCCAGTTGGCGGGCCGATTCATTGATTTGCAACGTCAACTCACTCACCAGATAGGCCACCTGTTCATGGGAAATGAATTCCGGATACCGTTCCGGCAGAATTTCCAGCCCGGTGCGTATCTGAATCATGTATTCCGGAATCCGTTCGACAAAATCGGAAATCTGCTGAGAAAGCTTTGGAATGATCCCCAGAACCAGCAGCGCCAAAACAGCCAGAAATAAAATAAACACCAGTATGACCGCCATGATCCGGGGCAATCCGATTCGTTGCAGTCGCTTAACAGGGCCTTCCAACAGGTAGGCAATCACCCCTCCGGCAAGAACCGGCATCAGCATCGAGCCAAAACCGATGAGAACAATCAAGACGCCCAGAATGACCCCGAACAGAATCACAATCTGGGGATTCCCCATGTGACGCTTCAACCAGTTGAATATCGGTCCCACCGTGTGTCCTTCTCCAAAGCACATTTATTCGATGCGTTCTTTTAGCCTAAAAATAAAAATAATACAAACGAGACCCGAAATATCGACCATTTGGCTTTAGGATCGCGGAAAGGATAAATTATACCGAGTTGTGCCGGATATGGGTTCGTATTCAACCCGTGCCGCCCGGCGACCGGACTGTCACCGGCTGCCTGGCAGGGAAATCGCCTGTAGAAAAGAACAGCCGGGAGCGAAAGCCTGGAGGGGGATCGGATGGAAGCTGCGGCACGGTTTGACCGTTCGGAAAAAAGGAGTTATAAAATAAACGTAACACCTCAGGAACACAGAATTCAGAAGCCAGAATTCAGAATGAAGCACTACGCCACCGATATCTTCATGCAATGGGATTAATCCGGCCGCCCTCAGTTGTTTTTATTCTGAATTCTGAATACTGTCTCCTGGATACTGAGCAGTTACAAATAAACAAACAAAGAAAGAAAGAAAGGGAGTAAGCATGGAAAAAACCGCTTTGGTTCCCATTGCAGAGGGATGCGAGGAAATGGAAGCCGTTACCATCATAGATGTCTTGAGACGGGCCGGGGCATCGGTCACCGTTGCCGGCGTAGACGCGCTGCAAATCACTGCCTCCAGGGGCGTCAGGCTTGTTGCGGACCAGCTCATATCCGATTGCACTGGCAATGTTTACGATATGATCGCGCTGCCCGGCGGTATTCCCGGCGCCGCCAATTTAAGGGATTGTGACGCATTAACCCATCTGCTGAAAAAACAGCATGCTGAAGGCCGCTGGATCGGCGCGATTTGCGCGGCACCCGCCGTCGTCCTGGCCCATCACGGACTGCTGGCAAACCGGAAAGCCACTTGCCATCCGAATTTCATTGGGCAGATTGACCGAAACAGCGCAACCGAAGACCGTGTGGTGGTCGACGGACCCTGCATTACCAGCCGAGGCCCCGGCACCGCCCTGGCGTTCGCGCTTGAGCTGGTGGCCGCGCTGTATGGAAAAGAAAAAGCGGCTGAAGTGGCGGCGCCCATGGTGATCGGGTAGCGGTAACCGTTACCACCAGTCTTTCTTCTTGAAATAAAAAATCATGGCGAACGCCGAAATTCCCATCAGCCCCCATGCGCCGAAATAACCCCACCGCCAGTCCAATTCCGGCATGTGCTTGAAGTTCATGCCGTAAACGCCCGCGATAAAGGTAATGGGAATAAAAATCGTTGAGATAATCGTCAGAACCTTCATCACCTCGTTCATCCTGTTACTGGCGATGGACAGATAGAGATCCATGTACCCGGAGAGAATGTCCCGGTAGGACTCGATGGTATCAATGACCTGAATGGTATGATCGTAAACATCCCGCAGAAAAAACCGAGCTTTTTCCTGGAAAAAACCGCCATCCCCTTTCGTCAGGTTGTTAACCACCTCACGAAGCGGCCAGATCTGTTTTCGCAGGTAGATAAATTCGTGCCTTAACTCGTGGATTCGTTGCATCGAGTGACGGCTCGGCGAGTCGGTCAGCTCCTCTTCCAGGGATTCGACATCCTGGCCGAATTTTTCGAGTATCACAAAATAATGATCCACAATGGCATCGATCAAGGCGTAAGCGAGATAGTCGCATGATAGGCCGCGAATTTTTCCTTTCCCTTTTTGAATTCTTTCCCGAACGCCCGAAAACACATCATCATCGATGGATTCCTGAAACGAAATCAGCAAGCCGGGAAATAGGATGAAACTGATTTGTTCGGAGCGAAGCTGTCCATCCGCTTCATCGTATTGAATCATTCTCAGGACAATATACATATAATCGTCAAACAACTCCGCCTTGGGACGCTGCCCCGTGTGAAGAATATCCTCCAGGGTCAAGGGGTGAATGGTATACCGGTTGCCGATGGCTTCAATCAAGGCCACATCATGAACACCGTCGATGTTGAGCCAGACGGTTTTTCCGGTGCCTGACTCGATACTGGGTTCGATATCAGGTCCGATATCGGTTCCGATATCGGGCAATTCATCAATGGATTCATATTCCACGAAGTGAAAGTCCTCCTGGTTATAAGACATCAGAGAGATCTTTGCCCGATCGATCCTTCTTTCGCCGACATGAATCAAGGTGCCGGGTGCGGCCCCCGTTTTTTTGGCCACTTTTTTTAGAAAGCGTGACAACGTGTTCGTCCTTTTTTTCAGGCGTCGGGCTGTTTTTCGGAATGGCTGTGAAGATGTTCCGATTCCCATCGCTTATCCAGAAAATAAAGAATCGGCACCGCCATTCTGGAAAAGATCAGGGAGGCGATTTCGCCCGCCATCAGCGAAACGGCCAGCCCCTGAAAAATGGGATCGAACAAAATGACCGAAGCGCCCACCACCACGGCCGCGGCCGTCAGCATCATGGGCCGGAAGCGCACGGCGCCGGCATCCACCACGGCTTTATCCAATGGCATGCCCTGGCTGATGCGCAGCTCGATGAAATCGACCAGAATGATGGAATTTCGCACCACGATCCCCGCGCCCGCAATAAATCCGATCATGGAAGTGGCCGTAAAAAAGGCGCCCATAGCCCAATGCGCGGGCAAAATACCGATCAGCGAACACGGAATCGCCACCATGATCACCAGCGGCGTTGAAAAAGACTGAAACCACCCCACGACCAGCACAAAAATCAATACCAGCACAATCCCGAACGCGAGTCCCAGATCCCGGAATACCTCGTAAGTAATATGCCACTCGCCGTCCCATTTCATCGAAAACCGCTGGTCGCTATCCGGCAACCGCGCGGTGTGCTGTTTCATCGTATAGCCTTCGGGTAATTTCAAGGCATCAATCTTTTTACTCATATCCAGAATGGCATACACCGGGCTTTCCACTTCGCCGGCCACATCACCGGTGACGTAAACCACGGGCATGAGGTTTTTATGATAGATGCTTTTGTCGTTCACCTCCTTCGTGAACGTAACGAGCGCGGATAACGGGACGAGCCGCCCGCTGGCACCGGAGAGCTTGATGGCGCCCAACTGTTCAATCCCCGCTCGTGAGGCCAGCTCCGGCCACATCAGGATTTGAACATCTTCCTTTTCAAGGGGTTTATGCAGCAGGCCCACCTGACGGCCGCTCAGCGCCGCCTGCAAGGCCGCGCTGATTTTTCCGGCGGATATGCCGTTCAGCGCAGCCTTTTCCTTGTCAATCTCAACGCGGTATCGGGCCTGATCCTCTTCCATATACCAGTCCACGTCGACCACGCCCGGGGTCTCTTCAAAAATTCGCATGACTTCCGCGGCGATTTCGCGCTGCCGCTGATAATCCGGGCCGTAAATCTCCGCCACGAGGGTGGAGAGAACCGGCGGTCCGGGCGGCACTTCGGCCACCTTGACCCTTGCGCCGTATCGATCCGCGATTTCTTTCAGCGGCGGGCGCACCCGTTTGGCGATTTCATGGCTCTGAAGCTTTCGTTGCCCTTTACCCGCCAGATTGACCTGAATATCGGCCATATTCGGTCCGCCGCGAAGATAATAATGCCGGACAAGCCCGTTGAAATTAAACGGCCCCGAAGTTCCCGAGTAGATCTGAAAATCGGCGACTTCATTGACCGTCGATAGATAATTGCCGAATTCCTGGCATACCGCCGTGGTCGCTTCCAGCGTCGCGCCCTCCGGCATATCCAGCACGATCTGAAACTCGCTCTTGTTGTCGAAGGGAAGCATTTTGACGCGAACCATCCCCAGGAGCACCATCGCGCACGCACCAAGCAGCAGCCCCACCACCAGCAGCAAAAATCCCCAGCGCAATACCGGCTTGTGAAGCAGCGGGTCCATGATGCGCCGGTAGAGCCGGGTGGACCAGTCTTCGCTGCCGTGATGATCAGAACCTTCATGCCCGGCCTTTTGCTCACCGATTAACCGGACCGAGGCCCAGGGGGTAACAATAAAGGCGATCATCATGGAAAAAATCATCGCCGCGGATGCCCCCACCGGGATGGGCCGCATATAAGGCCCCATCAGCCCGCCGACAAAGGCCATGGGTAATATGGCGGCAATCACGGCCAATGTGGCCAAAATGGTGGGGTTTCCCACCTCATCCACAGCTTCTATGGCCACCTGAAGCTTCGGCCGGTTTTGATTTTCCGGCAGCCGGTAATGTCTCACCACGTTTTCAACCACCACAATGGCGTCATCCACCAAAATACCGATGGAAAAAATCAGCGCGAACAGGGTGATCCGGTTGAGCGTATAGCCGTAGAGATAAAACACGGCCAGGGTCAGGGCCAGGGTCACCGGAATCGCCAGTGCCACCACGCCCGATTCGCGATGCCCCAGGGCAAACCAGATCAGAATGCTGACCGATATCACCGCGATCAACATATGCAGCAACAGCTCGTCCGATTTTTCCTTGGCGGTTTCCCCGTAATTTCGGGTCACGCGCACCGTGATGTTATCCGGAATGATATTTCCTTTTGCACTCTCCACCCGTCTTAATACGCTGCTTGCAACGCTGATGGCGTTGGTCCCTTTGCGTTTGGCCACGGTCAGGGTAACGGCCGGGAGCAGGTCCGAATCCGTATGGCCGGACGCCTCCTTTTCCTCAAACGCCGGGCCTTGACCGAAAAACACATATTGATCCGGTTCTTCGGGGCCGTCTTCGATTTGCGCCACATCTCGCAGATATACCGGGCGAGATTCAGCCACATGCACCACCACGCGGCCCACATCATCGGTATCCCGCAAAAATCCCCCGCTGTGAACCAATATCTGCCCAACGGGTGACGGGAAACTCCCCGCATCCAGTTCCTGGTTTGCCGTCGCAATCATGCCGGCGACCTGATCGGCATCCAATCCGTACGCCGCCAGCCGGACCGGATCGAGCCGCACATAAAGCGTTCGCCGGCCGCCGCCGATCAGCTTGGTCAGGGACACATTGGGCTCGCGCTTGATCTGGTCCTCTATTTCTGCGGCGACGCGTCGCAGGGTATAATGATCCATATCCTTGCCCGTAAAGGTCAGCGCCAGAATCGGCACATCATCGATATAGCGGGGTTTGATCAGCGGCTGGCTGACGCTGTGCGGGATTCGATCAAAATTGGCCACCAGCTTTGACTGAAGCCGGACGATGGCCTGCTCCTCGGCTTCTCCCACAAAAAAGCGCACCACGGTCATGGCCATGCCGGTGCTCGATGTGGAATACACATACTCCACGCCCGGCACTTCCCAGAGGAGCTTTTCCATGGGCCGGGTGACGCGCTGCTCCACCTCCTCGGCCGAAGCCCCCGGCATGGCCACAAAAATATCGATCATCGGCACAATAATCTGCGGTTCCTCCTCGCGCGGCAGGGCAAACACGGCCGCAATGCCGAGAAGCAGGGAGGCGATAATAATCAGCGGCGTCAGTTTCGAATCGATAAAAAATTTTGCGATTTTACCCGATGGACCCAATGAATATGTCATGCCCCTTCCTCCACGCGAAGGCCGTCGGCCACATCGGAACCGGGCGAGACGATGTAGCGATCCGAATCGGTTACGCCGGAAAGAATCTCCACCTGATCCTCAAAGACGCGGCCGGTTCTGACCAGCCGAAACCGGGCGATTGAATCCGCATCCACCTTGTAGATGCCGGTCAACTGGCCGCGGGTAACGATGGCGCTGTTGAAAATGCGGATGCTTTTTTTCTCATCGCCCGGCACCAGCACCCGCGCGAATAATCCCGATCTGAGTCCGGGAATCGACGCCAGCGCCAGTTTGATTTCAACCGAACGGGTAACCGCGTCCGTTGACGGCATAATGGCCTCCACGGTTCCTTCCGCTTGCAGTTCCGAAAGCGCAGGGAAAGAAACCGGCAATTTTTGCCCCGGGTGAATGGCATGAATTTTGGCTTCCTCCAGCATAAACACCACCCGATGGCCTTCCTTTCCTTCAAGGCGAATCAGGGCTCGCCCGGGAGCGGCCAGATCTCCGGGCTCCACCATCTTTTCCATTACCACCGCATCATAGGGCGCGGATATAATCCTATCCCGTTCGGTCGCCGTTGCCCCTTGCAATCTCGCGCCGGCACTCGCCACCCGCTGCTTTGCAGCCGAGAGCATGGATTCGGCCTGAGACACCGCCGCTTTGGCGGAATCCTTCTTTGCCTTGATTTCATCAAACTCCTGGGCCGTGGCGGATTCACCCGAAACCAACTGCTGGTATCGCGCATAGGTGGCTTCGGCCAGTCTGGCATTTGCCTGAGCGACGCGCAGGGCCGCCTCAGCCGCCGCCTGACCGCGACGGGCTTCATCCAGACCCGCCAACGCCTGTTGCTGATCCGAGGAAATCTGCTGCTGCGTCATCACCACCAGCACCTGGCCCTTGGTTACGGACGCCCCCTCTTCAACCTTCACTTCCGTCACGGTGCCCATGATCTTGCTGGACAAGGTGCTGGTTAATCTGGCTTCCACCGTACCGACCGCATCTTGAAGGGACGTTCTAAATTCAGCCTGCACCATCGCGGTTTTCGCCTTAATGCCCCTTACAGAATCGGTTTTGCTCGTGCCGGGTTCGATCTTGTCCCCGCATCCGCTAATGCTCATAAAAAGGAATAATCCCATGCTTAAAAAAATGGAACGTCGCATTCCTCATCCTCCTCAATCGATTATAAATCCGACGGCACCAGTCCCGCCGCAAGCTGTAAATTGACATAGGCCACCCGGTAGTCATACAATGCCTGATACCGGTTGATACGCGCCTCTTCCAGGGCCGTTTCCGAATCGAGCAGCTCGACGATGGTCAATAGACCGTTCTTGTACCGGTCCGCGACAATTCGCCGGTTTTCTTCCGCCAGGCTCACGGCGAACTCGGTCACCCCAATGCGCTCTTTGGCGCTGCATGCCTCATAATAGGCCTGTCTTGCCTGCACTTCGATATGGGCGACCAGATCGAGGCGTTGGGCGTTGATCTCTTCAAGTGCGGCCCGGGCCTCGCGGGTTTTGGCCACATCACGGTATCCGGAAAACAGATTGACCTGCACCATGGCCCCCACCGTGTAATTGGTCGCGGATTCGTCCAACGACTCCGAATTGATTTCATAATTGCCGAAAAGCCCCAGACTCGGCAGGTGGGCCGCCTTTTGCTTGGCAATCTCTTTTTCCGCGATGGATGCCTGCTTATCCAGTTGAAGCAGCTCGGGCCGCTTGGAAAGGGCGGTGTGAATCCAGTCCTCTATAACTTGCGATTTACAGGCGGTCATCACCAGATCATCACTCGGCTCGTAATTCTCGTGCGGCGGCTCGCCCATGGCCGCATTGAGCGCCGCGATGGCGACCGCCACCCGGCTTTGGGCCGCATAGCGTTTTTGCTTTAACTCCGCAAGGCGGACCTGTGCGCGCAGCAAATCGCTTTTGACGACAAAACCGGCCTGAAAGCGTTCCGTCACCATGCGCAAGTGCGCTTCGGCCAGCAACATCGCCTGGTCGATCACCTGAGAATGCGCCGTTGCGAGCAGCAGGCTGTCGTAGGCGACAGCGGCGCCGGCCACCACCTGCTGCTTTGTTTTTTCCATATCCAGTTCGGACACTTCAGCCCCTTGCCGGGCCTGGCGCCAGCCGTACCAGGTTCGTCCGGAATCAAACAGCGGCCATTGGACTGAAAACGACCCCACAAAATTGTCGATGCCGTCGGGGTCGTTAAGCCTTGCCGGGTCAAAATCGTTTTGTGTAATGCTTTCCTGATTCAGCATGGTGCCGAAGGCCCACATGGGATTATTCGTCTGGCTGTAGCGTTCCGAAAAAGAAAGCTGCGGCAAAAACCCCGACCTTGCCTGCGTAATTCTTTCCATCGCCTGATCATGCCGATGCGCATACACGCGCATGCGGGGGTGCCCGGAAACCGCCATGCTTAAGGCGCGGGATCGTTCCAGCGGTTCGGGCGCTTCCGGTGCGGCGGCCTGAAGCATAACCGGCCACATCAGTATCAGGCCGATCCATGAAATCGGTTTTTTAAAATGCAACGGCAGGTTCATCAATGCGTATTTACTCCTTGTGCCTGATCCGGCGTTGCCGGAAGTCTGTTTTCTGCCTTGATTGAAGTAAACCGGGCGTGAATGACCTTGAATACAAACCGGTTTCACAACCGGTAGTCCGATTTCGCCACCATAAGGCAGTTAACGCCATTTTTCAAATTTTAATTTTTCGCAGGAAAGTGATTCGGCCGATATCAAGCCGGAATACCATTAAAAGTCATATTCCCAGAACAGATCCACCCCGTTATTCCGATCATTGCCCAACTGCGTCTCGACGCGGATATTGGGACTCAGCTCGTAGGAAATTTCAACCCGGTTGTGCTGATCTTCGGCAAGCCCCTGCCGGTAAAGAACAAAAATTTTCGGCCGAAGGTACTTGCCGAAGGAAACGGCTCCGGCCGCACTTTCCTCACCGGATTCGATGGCAAACGAATCAAGGAAAAACACATCTCCCAAAATGCTGCGAAGCTCATTGGCCACCATGCCCCCGGACAAACTCATCGCCGCCTTTTCGGCATTGAAGGCCTGCCCGCCTTTTAAGGAATCAGTGGATTTTCCGAACACCAGATACGAAATGATGTCGGACTGATCCATCTTGGGGTCGCTGTCCAGCGTCAGCACGAGCTTATCGGCCCTTCCGGTGAGCAAAATGATGATATCGGCATCGTCGATTTGACTCACCGCCTTGAGGTTGATCAACGGGTTCAGGTCTTCGAGCCCGATAAAACGCACCCCGCCCTGCTCGATCTTAAAAAGCCTGCCCCTGAAATTATAGGTGCCCCGAATGGTTGAAAGCTCTCCTATCAGAGTAAAGGGTTTTCCCTTCGTCTTTTTCAGCGCAATTTCTCCCGTCAGTTCCGTATTGATGTCCTGCCCTTTCAACCATGCGTTTCCGGGCACGTGCACAAGCACATCAGTGGATAAGCCTTTTAAAAACCAAGGCATTTCTTCATCATCCAGGATTTGTTGCGACCTGTTCTCTTCCGCCGCGCCGTCAACAATTAAGATCTCGGGCGGCGCTTGAGGCGCCATTTTATCCAGATTGATTTTGCTTTCCACGATGCGAATCTCCCCGGTCAACACCGGGGAAGCCGCTGGACCGGCAAGGGTCAATTCGGGGGTCAGGCGTGCCTGAATCGCTTTCTGATACGGAATATAAAACTTCTCGCCGGTCAACTGCAGATTCAGATAAGCGGGCGCAAAACCGTCCATCTCGATTTGTCCGGCGCCGCGCAGGTATCCTTCCTTTTTCCCCTTAACCAGTAATTCCCGAATGAAAATTCGCCGGTTTTCCACATCGATCTCGGCGCTCACAGTGTCGTAATTCAGCCCCTTTCCGGGGACAGCCAGATGCCCGTTCAAGAGCCGAATGTGCCCCGAAATCTCAGGCGCCGCGATTTTTCCCGCAACGTTCAGGTCCATATCGGCGAAGGCATCATAGGTCACCTCTTTGATCGCCGGAATCGGCAACGCCGAGAGCAATGTGCGGACCTTGATGAATGCCCGCATCGGGCTATTGTCAAAATCGGCCTCAAACGGCACAAGCCGTATCGGCACCGTCATGCTGCCGGCGACGGCGACTAACGGTTCGCCGTTTCGGGTCAGATCGAGCTTTAGGGTGCCTGCGCCATTCCGGTAAGCGATATCGGCGGTCAAATCCGCGGGCGTCACCTGATATCCGGCGATATTTTTGATGCCTATCCGCCCTTCGATCACCGGTGCGGTGAGGGTTCCGCTCAGGGAAACATTGGCCGAGGCAAGGCCGCTGATCTTGTCTTTCGAGTTCCACAGCCGGGATAATCGCGCCATTTCAAGTCCGCTTAACCTCATCGCCAGGCGCTGCTCGGCGTCCGGCGCAAAAAGACCGTTCATCGTCAATTCGGCCCGATTTGAAGTCACATGCAAGGCATCGACAGCCAGCAGTTGCGGTGTCAAGCGCAGAAGGATCGGCCCTTGATTGAACAGTTTTTCGGATTCCGGAAAATCCGGCCCGCTAAGCGAAAGATTCTTTATCGTGATGGATTTCGTCTCGTTTTCCAGCCCCTCCGCGGTAGCGATGAGCGTGAGGACGTTTTTGCTTTCATGCGAAAGTTCGATATCCGCTGACAGGCTTTCGCCGTCCCGGTTAACGGTGGCGTTGAGTTCAGGAAACCGGTTTCCCTTATAATCAATGCCACCTGCTTTCAAAACAGCCGATAATTGCCGTGGAACCGCCGCAACTCCCTGCCATTTTCCGTTCAGCGCGATGCTGCCCGCGGAAAGCCCCATCGCGGACAGATCGGTCCCGTCGATCTGAATCGAAAAATCCGGCGCATCAATCGCCCCGCTCGCGGTGGCGGTCACTCGGCCCCGGCCGGACAGGTTAAGCGCCGTCGGCATCTCCGGAAGAAAGCTTTTCAGCCGGCCCTCAAGCCCTTTGAGGTCGCTTACATCCGCTTGTGCGCGGCCATGCAGGGAACACGCATTCGTGTCGTACTCGCCATCGGCATGAAGCCGGACATCCCCGGTAGTGAGTTCAACCCGGTCCACCCGCAATTTTCCGGCCATCCACTCCCCTTGCACCCCGCCGGAATTCACCGTCATGCCACCGATAACGGAAGGAAAGACATTCGAATTGAAAAGAATGCGGCCGGCCTTGAGTTGATAGTTCGAGGGGAGTTGGGCCGAGGCATCGAGCGAAAGATTCACATTTGCCCCCTCGCCCTGATCCCGCAGGCGCCGCAGAAAAACACCGGGATCCACCTTTTGAAGATTTGCCGACACCTCAATGTTCTTATCGCTGTGAGGTGAAAGCAACCCCTGCCCCATCCCGCTGAACACAATCCCGCCGGCCGAGGTGGAAAAAGCCGCGTCCTTCACCGTCAGACGGTCTTTTTCCATAACGGCATTAATCTCCCCGCTGCCGATGGTAAGATCATCCACCTTTAACCGCGACTCTTTTAACCGCGCCGTGACCTTTCCCGCTGCTTTAGACAAATCGTAATCCGCGGGAAAAGAAGCGGTGAGATCGAGCTCCAGGTTGACATTCCCCCTCAGCTTTAACTGTTCCAAATAAGGGCATGCCGCCGGATTTGAATGGGACCACGAAACGGTAAATGCGCCGGTTTTATCCCCGGTATCATCGAGCACGCCCGCCAACTCCCCGCCGGCTTGAATCGCGCCGAAATTACCGTCCAACAACAGCGTCCGAATGGCGATGGAATGCCCCGAAAGCAGGGCGGCCAGATATCCTTTTGTAACCGCCACCGATGCCAATTCGGATTGATGCATCGTTATTTCCACGGTTCCATCAAATACGGGGTGAAAAGCGCCGCATTTTCCCTTCACCGAAAAATCCGCATTCAGTCCGGCCGCAAAAGCAGGCCTCTGGTAAAAAGGCATACCCGCCGGATTCCACTCTCTTACGCTGCCGGTCACGGCCAGATCCACCTCCCCCCCTGCGAGGATGGCGATCGTTCCGGCGGTGCTCACCGCGGCGTCCCCGTGGGTGAGACTTAACTGATGCTCAAATCGGTCAAAGTCCCCCTTGGCCGTTCCCTCGCCGGCCAGAGTGCCCGTAAGACCCCATTGCAGATCAAACGCACGGTCCAACGCCCCCAGGTTCAACCGCTCGCTTTGAAGCGCAAGGTCAAACGCGGGGACATCTCCCTCAAAGGACATTTCTCCGGCCACATGAACCGATGAGTCGCAAGTCTTTACATCAATCGTTTCAAACCGGAACCGCAAGGTGTCCGGATCCAATATCGCGATGCCCTTGAGCGCCGTTTCCGGTAATCGGGGAGACTTCATCGAAAAGGCGGACGCTTCAATATCGAAGCGCAACACCCGGCCGTATTTCAGTTGAAGGGCAAGCGTCGCCACCGAAATCTCCGGCCCGACCGTATCATCCTTTTGTTCGATAAAAGCGATGCCGCTATCTTTCAACACCCCCCTGCCCAGAATAAACTGGATCGCCGAGGGCACGTCATCCTCGGCCGATTCCGCGTCCGAGTTGAACATTCGGGTGAAATTAGAGGATCCGTCCGCCAAAAAACGCCACTGAATATGCAATCCGTGAATCTCAGCCGACTGAATATAAATGGTTTTTTTCAGCAATAGCGGCATCAGCCACTTGAGCGACAACCGGTCACAGGACAAAATATCACCGTCCGGATCGGACAGGCGCACCTTCTCCAGGGTCAGCTCCCGAATAAAATCGCCTTCAATCCGCCCGATTTCAACGGTGGCGTTTAAAACCCCGCTCAATTGTTCAAGTAAAACGGATTTAAGGCCAGATCTGACCGTTTCCGTTTGCAGCAAGGCCAGGGCGGCCACCCCGCAGAAAAGCACCGCGAGGCAGAGCAGGGCTGCCGATTTCAGTAAGCGCCTAATCCGGCAAAGCCGGATGCTGGAATGCTGGGATGATGGTATGCTGGGATGCATAAAAGCCATCTTTCACCTTTGGCGAACATACACGCAAAAGCGTGCGTGTTTCTGGTAAAGGGTCTGACCCGGGTTCGGGCCCGTGACGGTATTTCGGGCGGTGGTGCCGGCATGGGCTCCTTTTCAGTCATGTTCCGGTTCTCGTCCGATCAAAAGGTGTGGCCGATGCTGAAATGAATTCGCCATCGGTCATCTTCCTCGGTGAGCGGGTTTAACTGATACCCGTAATCAAGCCGAACCGGCCCGATCGGCGTGTCATATCGTAACCCGGCACCGCCCGCGTACCGCAACTTATCCAGCGGAAAGTCAAAGGCCTTTTCTTCCACCGTGCCCGCGTCCAGAAACAATACCCCGGATATCGATTCATACAAGCTGCGCCGCAATTCGATATTCGCGTTCAGAAAGGACAATCCGCCGAGCGGCGTTCCCGTGTCATCCAAAGGGCCCAGCTCCTGGTACCCATACCCGCGTACCGTATTGCTGCCGCCTAAAAACAAGCGCTTGAAAATCGGAATATAGGTGGTATTCCCGAAATCATTGATCGTCTGCGCCCGAAACCGGCATGCCACAATGGTTTGAAACCAGCTCACCATATAGGTTTTAAATTCCATATCCGGCCGGACATAAGCGATATTGGACCCGAAATACTCGGAAGCCAGTTCCACCAGGAACGAGACCGTTTGGCCCTTGGTGGGATTAATCTCGTTATCGACCGTGCTTCGGGAGACACCCAGGCCGAAAGAAGAGATAAGGTAGTCTTTGTCCTTCCGGAACTGGCGCAGTTCTTCCGGGTCGGTCACGCTGAGATCTTCCAGGTTGTTCATCTCAAGCGCATATCCGCAGATCACTTCCCAATTGGAAAGATATTTGCGTTTCAGGTCAAGCCGCCCGAATATTTTCCGATTGTCGTATGAATCAAGCGTCTCTGTTTCCGTCCCGGCTGCGGCCGAAAGCGTATTTCGCGCATCCATGAAATACGGCTGCGTATAATCGCCCTCGATTCCCTGATACAAATCCGAAAGCTTGCCGTTCAGGCTGAACCGGCCGGCCCATCCGCCGAAATTCCGGTAAATCCAACCGGTTTTGACCCGAACCCCGTCCTCGTTGCCATACCCCAATCCGAATTTAACGCTCTGCTGTTTTTTAGGTTTAAGCTCCAGGTGCAAGGGCACATGATTATCCCCGGCCGTCTTCGGGGGTTCCGTTCGAATCAATGCGGATTTAAACACATCCAGGTTAAATAAATTGCGCTGGCTCTGCTCGATCTTTCGTGTTTCGTAGGGCGCGCCGGGCGCAACCGTGACCGCCCGTTCAATGATCTCATCCTTTATCGCCATTTCCTGCTTTGAAACTTCCATCGGGCCAAACACACATTTCATTCCCGAATCAATGTCAAAGCTGATCCGCGCGGTCTCGGAAGCGGTATCCACCACCACATTAGATGTCACCTTGGCAAACGGATATCCCCGGTTTCCCAATTCCTTTTGAATCAAGACCTTGGCTTCCCTGTATTTGGCGATTTCAAACGCCGCGCCCTCTTGAACCGGCAGATTCGCGCGCAACGCCGACTCAAGGTCCATGCCCGCCGCGTTCTTCATGCGAATCTCAACGGCACTGATCTTAACCTGCGCGCCCTCGGTCACCGTAAACGTGACCTCGGCCGTATAACCCGGCGCCAGCGGTCCGGCCGCCTCCTTTTGCGCAATATCCTTCATCCGTTTAAGGCTATATTCAACCTTCACATGGAAATAACCATATGCCTGATAAAACCGCCTGATCTTGTCCACATCCTCGTGAAGATCCTCTTCGGTCAGCACCGGTTTTCGAATCCAGATTTTCAGCCGATTGGGAACCTGCGCGGACAAGGTTTCGGAAAGATCCTGTTTGGAAATGGAGTTGACGCCGCTGAATGTCACCTTGCTTAATCGAAAAGGGGATTCCTGCGCCGCTGCGGGTAAAACAGCGACGAAACCTATCAACAGAAAACAAAAGAGGCTGCATTTCATGGTAATGAGCGCTGTTCCTGAAAGCTTTTGGGTGGTTCAACCGGCAATTTTCGCCCAGATTAGCATAGATGACCGCACAATACCAGTTGGCCCTTCAACCGGCCGAATCAAAGACGCTCGTGGAATGGATAAAAAACGTCTCGGATTTCCTCTTCCAAAGCGCCTGCCATTTTTCATTTCCCTCTTGATTTTGACCGGCGAACTCTTTATGAACCATTTGAACGCGATTGAAAAACAAAGGCTTTAAAATCGCTGTTCATGTTGTGGATCATTGCAGGAAGGGTGAAAACACACTCGACCGCCGTTTTTTATGATAGCCCCACATCATAACGCCCCAATTTCACGGCGGCCAAAGCCCCCTCCATTCAGCCAATCATCCCGCAACAAATCGTTTCATCGTGGTACCCGGCGCCGGCGAACAGCTCCGGGCGGTGTTCTCATGTTCCGATAGCATATACAGAGTAATGTTTCGCGCTGCAGTTCCAATTGGTGACTTGAATGAAAACCGACAATCAACCTCCGGGGAAAAAACCCAAACTATTGGACCAGGTTCGGAATGCGGTGCGGATGCGGCATTACAGCATTCGCACGGAAGAGACATACGTCCAGTGGGTCAAGCGGTTAGTTCTGTTTCATCAAAAGCGCCATCCCCTTGAAATGGGGAGTAGTGAAATTACCCATTTTCTTTCTCATCTGGCCCATCAGAACGTGGCGGCTTCAACGCAAAACCAGGCGATGAGCGCCCTTGTCTTTTTATACAAGCATGTTCTTCAAAAGGAACCCGGTACGTTTGACGGCATCGTTTGGGCAAAACGCTCCCGAAAACTGCCAGCGGTTTTAACGAAAAATGAAGTCAAAACCCTTATTTCCCATTTGAAGGCCGACAAATGGATTATGCCGAACCTGCTCTACGGCGCGGGTCTGAGGCTCATGGAATGCCTTCGGCTGAGAGTAAAAGATATCGATTTCAGTTATCGGCAAATCACCGTGCGGGATGGCAAGGGTGAAAAGGATCGGATCACCATGCTGCCAAGCTCCGTAATAACCCCATTAAAAAACCATCTTGCGGTTGTTAAGGACCTGCACGGAAACGATCTGCGCGAGGGGTTCGGTCGCGTTCACCTGCCGCACGCCCTGGATCGAAAATACCCCCATGCAAATCGTGAATGGATCTGGCAATATGTTTTTCCGTCCGCGAAGCGCTCGATTGATCCGCGGTCGGGAGTGGAACAGCGGCACCATCTTCATGAAACGGTGCTTCAGCGGGCAGTCAAAGAAGCGGCATGGGCGGCCAAGCTAAATAAAAAGGTGGGCTGCCATACGCTTCGGCATTCATTTGCCACACACCTTCTGGAATCCGGTTACGATATTCGAACGATTCAGGAACTTCTGGGCCATAATGACGTGAAAACGACGATGATATATACCCATGTTTTAAATAGCGGCGGCCGAGGGGTGAGAAGCCCGGCGGATGATCTTTGATGAGTTGTTTAACCCTTTACCAGAAACATGCACGCTTTTGCGTGTATATTCGCCGAAGGTGAAAGATGGCTTTTATGCATCCCAGCATCCCAGCATTCCAGCATCCGGCTTTGCCGGATTAGGCTGCAGGTTTGCGCCGTATAAACAAACGGGTGAATTTGGCTTAATAGAGGTTATTGTGCTGAAATTTTTGTTAATATTGATTTTAAAAGCAAAGGCTGGATTTCGGTATAGGCGGTTGATTCCGCTGTAATTGTAATTTTTTTAGGCCGTATAATATAATGTTAGCTGGGGAATTCGATGATGAAAATAATTGTCCATGCAGCAATCCTTGCATTTATCTTGCTCATACCGATCGGATTACTGGCAGAAGACCACACTGACGAGGCCCAAGCCAACTATGGTGTGGGATTGTTGTATTCTATTAAAAAAGATTACCAAGAAGCATTCAAATGGTTTACCAAGGCAGCGGTACAGGGGCATGCGGGTGCTCAACTTAATTTGGGCCTGATGTATTACAACGGCGAAGGTATCCCAAAAGACTACAAAGAAGCGGCCAAGTGGCTCACCAAATCAGCAGAACAGGGGCGTGCAGATGCCCAAGCCTACCTGTCAACGATGTATTACATTGGCCAAGGTGTTCCTGAAGACTATGTCCAAGCTTATAAATGGTGTAATCTATCCGTTGCACAGGGTTTTGAAGGTGCTAAGAAAAATAGATATTTATTGAGAAAAGTGATGTCACCCGCCCAAATAGCCGAGGCCCAGCGGCTGAGCCGGGAATTTCGTCCACGAAAGGGTGAACACGCAACCGCGCGAGAACCGGCGGCAGCAGAGTTCAGGAACAATGGAACTGGCTTCTTTATTACAGCCGACGGATACTTACTGACCGCTTATCATGCAGTCAAAGAAGCCGCTGTACTCAACGTATGGACAAACGGCGGATTGATGCCCGCACAGTTGGTTCGTTTCGATGCCGCCAATGATATTGCACTGCTGAAACTGGATGGATTAAAAGTTGCGGCGTTGCCGGTTATATCGAGTCGAAATGTGAGAACTGGCTTAGATGTTTTTACGCTCGGTTTCCCGAACATCCAACTTCAGGGAACCGAGGTTAAATACACCCAGGGAAACATTAGTAGCCTTACGGGTGCAGGCAATGACCCGCGCCTGTTCCAGATTAGCGTGCCGGTTCAGCCTGGTAATTCTGGCGGGCCGCTTCTGGATGAACAGGGTCGGGTGATCGGGGTGGTTATCGCGAAGCTGGATGAAATATCCGCTGCACGAGCAACAGGAACTTTGCCTCAGAATGTGAACTATGCGCTAAAAAGTTCAATCGTACTAAGTTTTCTCGAATCATTGCCGGAATTGAGTGGCAGACTTGAACCGAATAGAAATAATGGGTTGAGTCGAGCACAAGTTGTGAAGCAGTCCGGTAATGCCGTGGTGATGGTCTTAGGTTATTAAACGATTGTCCTGGTGGGCCTTCATCCGAAGGCAAAAACGCTCATATCGTATTGTAACGATCGTCTGTTCAACTTACAAGGGCCATGGATTCTATTTTGCGGGTTGTTCGGGACCAAAAATCCTAAGGACTGGATATTTATGGCATCGCCTTTGTTTTTAGTAATAATTGAAGCGTGAAGATATGGCGTGCAGATTGTGCAATAAGAATATTCCACTTAGGGAATCTCATATATTTCCAGAATGGCTTTACAGACCGCTGTATGACGATAATCATCGATTCTTTGTTCTTTCCACGGATGCAAACAAAAGAAGAAGCACCCGTCCAAAAGGGATCTATGAAAGACTTTTATGCCATGAATGTGAACAGCGGTTTAGCAGGTGGGAAGGATACGCCAGGAATGTTTTCTTTGAATTGCCACTAAAAGTGATTGAAAATAATCGAGCGGTTGTATTTTCAGGTCTGAATTACGACTCTTTTAAACTATTCCAAATGTCCTTGATTTGGCGAGCATCAATCGCAAGTAGACCTGAGGTACATAGAATCGACTTGGGTCCTCACTCAGAGAGAATTCGTAAAATGCTATCCGAGGAAAGACCCGGGGAGGTTTATGAATACGGCTCAATTCTGGTGCTGCCGGCGTTGAGCCAAGAACTGATGCAGCAATTTGTTTATCCTCCTGAAAGGCTTCCCACAAAGATAGACGGCCACACGGCCTATCGAGCAGTTTTTGGCGGTTTATTCTGGCTGTTCATTGTTTCGAATCATTCGTCACGTGTTCCTCATGAAGTGTTTCTTTCAGAAAACGGGAATCTTCCTGTTTTCAAGGTTGGAGGGCCAGCCGTAAAGTTCATGCAGCAATTAGCATCAGATTTCTTCGCAGCAGGAATGTTGAATAATTCGAAATGATGCAACAAAATAGCTAACAACGGCATTAAGGGCGACGGCAAAAGGCCGCCGCGCCTTATGCCGAGCGTTATGCTCTACTTTCGTCAAATTTCAAAGTTTTATCACCAATAGGCGTCCAATATTGAAAAAAATACTTATCAAATTCAGAATTGATTTGAGTTCTCATGATGATGACAATGAAGGGGCAATTTTTCACAGATGGCTGCCTGACGGTGAAAAAAATCTTATAACTTTATCCGTCGACAATCCAAATGCTAAACTAAAAGTCTGGTTTGAACGATTCGGATTTACAGATGATTCTTTTGTACGTTTTAATCCTTCTCGAAGAGAAGTCGATTTAAAAATTATGGGGAAACAAGGTTGTCTATATTCTGGACCCCTTAATGGTCTCCTCGAACTTGATAAAATTCCGGATGATATTGCCGCGGCAATTGGTGCCTCAAGGAAAGGTGATGAAAAATATATTAAATTCACCAAAAATGTAATCAAAAATATCATATATGAGCCACTTCATAATTTTATTGAAATGCTAAGGATTAGGATGGGGCAGTATTGGTTGCATCAAATGCCTAAATTTGATTCTAGAACCCAATCTCTTGGCTATTATGCTGGTAGTGTTTTGGGTATGAAATGGCGCTTTTCTCGTGGCAGGAAATGGAAAGTTTTGGACCCCGATGGACCTGAAACAACTAAGGCTACTTTTCGAGTCGGACCTCCACCAGACTATGAACAATACATGAATAAGCGTGATTGGGAATCATTATCCAACATAGACTACACCCAAACTAACGGTGACTTATTTATTATCAGGGCGCACAGGTTATGTGATGAAGGGGATGTGCGACTTGCTTTTATAGAAGGAGTAACAGCTCTTGAATTGAGCATACATAATTTCATTAGAAAAAGGGTGGTTAAAAAAGAAATTTTAGAATCAACCAATTCCTTCAATAATCTTCCATTAAGGTCTCAATTAGCTATCTTATGTGCGGCTGTAGATGAAATACCAGAACAACAAATCGAGCTCGCGATAAAGGCTATAGAAATACGCAATGATATAGTGCATGAAGGATTTGTACCGGGTGATGCAAATAAACCTGAATTATATGTATTGCTTAGAATCGCATCTATTTTCTCTAATGATAGCGTACTTAAATTTCCTTCAAACAGATTTCATTTAACAACAGCGCCAGAAGAAATCTGGGAAAAAAATTACAAAAATAAGCATAACAAGGCTAATGCAGCCGACGCAAAAAAGCCGCGCGTCTGATTAGCAGCGTTCGCAGCACCCATGAATTTGATATGGCATACTGTAAGCAAAAACTTTTAAGAAAAGAGAGTTATAATGAAAAGATTTATGTTTGCCTTAATTGTGGCACTCGTCCTTACAGCCACCTATTTTATTGGTTCTCCTTATATTGCGGTATATAATATTGAGAATAGCATTAAAGATAATGATCCGGATAAATTGTCAGATAACGTTGACTTCCAACTTTTGAGGCAAAATTTTAAAGATCAGCTTAATTTTCATTTCATGAAATCTGCTGGTGAAACACTAAAAGATCATCCTTTCAGCGCGTTCGGAACAGCGATCGCTTCTAAATTTTCAGAGGGTTTAGTTGATTCATTAATCACCCCTTATGGCATATTGCATTTTTTACAAGGCAACTCGATTGAGTTGGCAAGCAGCAGCCAAAATCCCTCTGAAAATAAAAACATCCAATCCAAGCAGCTTTTTTATGAGGCCTCATATAAATTACAGGGTTTTAATAAGTTTACTATTAGCATCCCTATGAAAAACACTCAACCTGTTAAAAATATAGTATTTTGTTTAAAGCGTTACGGATTTAATTGGAAGGTAACAAACATAGAGTTCCCTTTTGAGGAATTATTAGCGAATACCGACCTAAAAGATCCACATATTGAAACGGGACCAAATGAGAAAAACGATAAAATATCACGCGATATCAAAGGTAATCTTAAAATTACGACCACTGATATTGACAGTCAGTTTGTTGAGAACGGCCCTGCTGGGCGATTGTTTGTCATTACAGGAAAAGCGCGAAACGGATATGGGGAAGCCCGAAGTTTGATACGGATTAACGGCAAGCTACATACAAAAGGGAAAAAGCTATCAAATTCGGAAATAGTTTATTGCGGGAATGTTATTGCCATCGCGGAACTCTCGAAACTGGGCTTGGATGAAATTAAAAGTCGGCTGGGTAACGCTAAAGGGGATAATAATGCAAACATGAACATCAAGCCAGGGGAAGACCGGCCTTTCATGATAGTGTTTTTAAACCTTCCGGAAAATCTTGAAGAATTTACTTTGGAAGTGGCAGGTTCCGAACAAGCAGTCTATGCACAACAATAAGAATGAAAGCTTGAAAGACCTGGTAATGGCCAAATGTTAAAATGGAAATGACACTGGGGCTTGTATTGATGATTCTCTGCAAATATCCGATAGGTAGTAAATTAAACTGCGAACAAGCACTTCAACCGGAGCGCAAAAAGCAGCGCCCGGTTAAGCGCGGCGTTATGGGTCTCAAAGGGACTAAATTTTGGAAATACGATTTGTAACTAAAAATCCTCATAAAGCAAAAGAAGTCGAGACAATTATAGGTGATATCGGTATCTCTATTATTCATGCTCCACTCACAATTCATGAGATACAAACAGAGGATATTCATGAAATTGTTAGGGATAAGGTGCTGAAGGCTTTTAATCAAATAGGGAGGCCAGTTTTTATAGAACATACTGGACTCTATATCGATAGTCTACAAGGATTTCCTGGAGGATTGACCCAAGTTTTTTGGGATAAATTGGAAGCAGACAAATTCTCAGAATTGCTGGGAGGACTTGAAAATACCTCATTAACTGCCAGGACCGTTATAGCATACTGTGATGCAAAAAAAATATATACTTTTGAAGGGTCAGTTGAAGGTAAAATTTCCCCTGAGCCAAAAGGTGATAGAGCTTTTCAATGGGACTGTGTTTTTATACCAAATGGATACACAGAAACTTTTGCAGAATTGGGCGAAAAAAAGAATGAAATATCAATGCGCAAATTGGCATTTGATCAGTTTAGAGAGTTTCTATTGAAGGAAATACTGTAATGGACGATTTAAAATCCGCCTATCGTGAAAGAAATGTTATTTTATTTGTCGGGGCTGGCGTATCAAAGAATCTGGGCTTGCCGGCGTGGTCTGAATTAATAGATCACATTGCTGATGAACTTGGATATGATCCTGAGATATATAAAACTTTCGGTGAAAATTTAGCTCTTGCAGAATATTACCGGGTAAAAAAAGGGAATATAGGCCCCCTAAGAAGTTGGATGGACACAAATTGGCATTCTAAAGATATCGATTTGAATAGTTCAGAATTACACAGATTGATAGCAAACATGAAGTTTCCAATGATCTATACAACCAACTATGACCGTTGGCTCGAACGTTCATTTGATCTCTATGAAAAAGAATACATCAAGATTGCAAGTGTTTCGGATATAACGCAGATAAAGGATGGAATCACCCAAATTATAAAATTCCATGGTGATTTTGATAATGATGACACAATAGTCCTCGATGAATCAAGTTACTATGAACGTTTAGAGTTTGAGACTCCTCTCGATATTAAATTAAGGTCTGATGTGCTCGGAAAGTCTGTCCTATTTATTGGTTATAGTTTGACAGATGTTAATTTGAGGTTCCTTTTTTATAAACTAGCTAAGCTATGGAAATCCAATACATGCGGGGGCGTCCAACCACGATCTTATGTTTTTACGCACAGACCTAATCCAATTCAAGAAGCAATTTTAGATCAATGGGGTATCAATATGATAACTTCTGATGAGGATGACCCACAAGAAGCACTAATTAATTTTTTTAAAAAGTTACAACCATGAATACTGAAAACAACGTTTTCTGTCATTTGCCAAAAGCAGATCTTCATGTCCATCTTAATGGTGCGATTACAACAAGCACGGCCATTCAACTCCTGGGGCCAGTGGCCGCTCAATTGCCAGAGTGGTTCAATTTAGATAATGATCTACAAATAAATGCACCAGTGAATGGATTGCAGGAATACTTCAAACCATGGTACGCACTTAAAAAATTACCATACAGCAAAGAATGTCTTTATTCGATGGTCGAATCCGCATTGATTAGTCTTGCTGACGATAATGTGCATTATGTTGAACTGCGAAACTCTCCCTTTAATATTTCGGAAATAAATCAAATACCATTAGAAAAATCCTTAGAGTGGCTTATCGAAGCAATTGAAACTGCGTCAGTTAAAGTCGGTATTGATGCAAAGCTCATATTGTCCCTCTCCCGGTATGGTTTATCCGAAGAAAAGATCAAAAAGCTCTCAAAAGCAATACAATATGTAAATTTCAGTAGCACATTAGTAGGTGTTGATCTCAGCGGAAATGAAGATTCACCAGTAATTCCAGATGTAGAAAAATTTTTCAAAAAAGCGAAAGAAGAATTCGGATTAGGAATAACAGTACATGCAGGAGAAACAGGGAAAATACAAAACATATGGTGGGCTATTAATGAATGTGGGGCTGATCGGATAGCCCATGGTTTAGCCGCTGCAGAGTCTATGACATTAATGAATGAGATTGTCGAAAGAAAAATATGTTTAGAAATTTGCCTTTGTAGTAACTATCTGACACGCTCTATTCAAAAAATGAAAGATCACCCCATTGTTGAATTTATAAAGCAAGGGGTGCCTTTTGTCCTTTGTTCTGATAACCCAAGTATAAACAATAACAACCTTAGTGATAACTATACTATGTTTAGAAGCATTACTGGAAATGATGATTGCATTGATAAAATGTATGAAAATCAGAATAGTTACTCATTCAAAAATATAAAATTAATCTCGAAACTTAACCGTAAAACCCATAACAAGGCTAATTCAGCCGACGCAAAAAGCAGCGCGGCTGATTAGCAGCGTTCGGCCACAAACTGGAGTATGAATGCCAAGCCATAAAAAAGCCAGTATTGAATCACAAAGTTTATGTGAAGATTTACTTGAAGAAGTCCGCAAATTCTTACCTACGGCAACTCGCAATGAATCAAATGATACTTGTGCTTTATATGTGCCAGGAAGGAATAGATTTGCATATGTATACCATCGATCAAAAAGTGGTTTTATTAGATGTTATTTTAGGGGAGATGTTATTGTAAAACCAGCTTTCCAATCTGGAATCACAATAAATATCCGTCCAAAAATTGAAAAGGGTTGGGATAAAGAATTCCCATATTTTGTGGAAATAAGTGATCACCACTTACTTCCACAAGTCGCGCAAATATTATGTGCAAACGCTTATCCACTCTCTGAAAAAAAGAAGTCTGGAATGAGCCAGCCTCAAACTTTTTATTTACCTGAAGAGATTCCCCAAGTTGCAGCAACTTTTTCAGAAGGCAGCGCTACAACAATTTCAATTAACAAATATGAACGGAATGTAACTGCTCGAAAGATTTGCATTGAGTATTACGGTTGTGCTTGTCAAATATGTAAATTCGATTTCTATAAATTCTATGGCAATATTGGTGAAGGACTCATTCATGTTCATCATTTAAAGCCTTTGGCACAAATTGGTGAAGGTTATCAAGTCGATCCGATAAAAGATCTGATTCCAGTTTGTCCAAATTGTCATGCAGTTATTCATCGGAAGAAAGACACGATAAGTATTGATAATATTAAATCAATAATTCAGGCGGTTAAGGCCGAACATCTATATGGCCGAGGAAGTCAAGAGAAAATAACACCCCCTTAGAATCGGATTTAGATTTTCTTTTCTTCCGTTCTTCACTGATGAAATACAAGGCCTAAGCAACAGGACCGGCATTTGGCTTTTGCTTTCTACCGTGAGCGTCAGACAAATAACACGCGC